>DASYUT010000039.1 GCA_036000965.1 Actinomycetes bacterium | reverse complement strand
ACGCGAAGCATGAGCTGGGCGACGTCGGCGCGGGAAACCGACCAGCCGCCCCGGAGGTTCTGCCCGTACGCCGTCCGGTAGGTGCCGGTCAATGGCCCCTCGGTCAGCCGCGGCGGCCGCACGACGGTCCAGTCCAGGCCGCTGTCGCGAAGGATGTCCTCCATCAGCGCCAGATCGGCGTAGTGCCTGCGGAACGCGGCTTTCGCAAACGGACTGAACAGGTTCCGCATGAAGAACCCGTCGCCTGGGTCGTGGGTGGGCGGCTTGGGGCGGCCAGGCGACGGCACGGTGGCGATCGGCGCGGCGCTGACCACCACGACGCGTCGCACGTGGGTTGCCTGCATCGCCCCGACGATGGCGCGGGTGCCCCGCGAAGCGACGCCGGCGTCGGAGGCCGACCGTGGGCCAAGGCCGGAGAGGACCGCGTCGGCGCCGGCGACGGCGGACTGGAGCACCAATGGGTCCGCGGCCGCCAGGTCGGCGGCGACGACGCGGGCCTGTCGGGACAGCTGCTTGGGGTTTCGTGCCACGGCGGTGACGTCGTGGCCGGCGGCGACGGCCTGCTCGAGGACCTGCCGTCCGATCCCGCCGGTCGCCGCGAAGATCGTGAGCTTCATCGGTTGCTCCATGGTGTGTGCGGCGTCCTCGCCGGCCGTCCTGCCGCGAGACGGTCATGGTTGCGTTCCCGTCAGTTCCGGAAGGCGGCGGCGTGGTCGGCGGCCCACCGGGCGTAGGTGCGCGCGGGGCGGCCGAGGAGCTTTTCCACCTCGCCGCTGACGGGCGCCGCCTGCCCGACGCCGCGGGCGTACCTGGCCAGCAACGCCTCGACGGACGACGACTCGGCCTCCCAGCAGGGCGAGCTGGTCAAGCCGCCGGCGCAGCGGCTTGAGAACCTCGCTGGGTGGCTGTGCCCCGATCAGCGAGACCCACGTTCCCATCGTGGGCCTCCTTGTCCTCGTGGCTGGCGTCGCGGCCGCGTCGCGACCAAGGGTATGGTCCCAACGATCGCCCTGCAGCGGTGCAGTTGCATCACGGCCAGCCACCATCTCGCCTTCCGGCTGGCTGGAATCCCAAGCTGCCCGCTACCGATCACGGTCGCCGGTCGCCGGCCGCAGATGCTGAAGCAGTGGGCGCCATCGGCGACCCCGGGACCAGGCGGCCGGTACACGGTATGAGTGAGAATTCCTTGTTTGAAATGTGGGGAATGGCGGCGAAGCCGCATCAAATCGTGCTGCCCACGATCTACCTCTCGGCTGGGCCCGGGCTCGGACGCCGGACGAGGGAATGCCGTGGGAATGTGGGTCGCCCGGCCCAGCCGGGAGGCGGGCGGCACACCTACGTAGCGAAGCGGGGCGGGCCGCGCCTGCGGCGCGGAGTGGCTAGCCTCTTGTTGATTGCGGCTGTTGGGTTGACGCGCGTGGGCTGGGGTGCCGGGCACGTTCGGCGTGCTCGATGGCTGTGGCGGCCCGCCGGGTCAGGTTCTCGGTCAGGGTCAGGTGCTCGTCACATTACGGTTGCTGGACCTCGTCGAGTCGCTCTGGCCTCCCGGTGTCGACCGAGCGGATGGCGGCCAGGGCGATGGCTAGGGCGGCGCGGGCATCCCGGCCGCCCGGCTGGGGGGCGACACCGGTGCGGACGCAGTCCACAAAGTGGGCCAGCTCGGCGGTGTAGGCGTCACGGAACAAGTCCACGTTGCGCCTCCAGGTGTCGCTGGCCACGCCCTCGGGGCCGTAGTAGGTCATGGTGGTGCGGCGCAGGTCACCGGCGGTGGCCATGCCGGCCGACCCGAACACCTCACCGCGGATGTCGTAGCCGTAGACGGCGTTGAAGTTGGCCTCGGCGGTGGCGATGGCGCCGTTGTCGAAGCGGACCAAGACCACGGCGGTGTCCTGCAGGCCCTGGGCCTTGAAGTCCGGGTAGGCCAGGGCGTCGGCGACAGCGTAGACCTCGACCGCCTCGGCGCCCGGGTTGAGGTAGCGCAGGGCGTCGAAGTCGTGGATCAGGGTCTCCAGGAAGATGGTCGAGGGTGGCACCCGGCCCGGGTCGGGGATGCCGGGGTCGCGGGTGAGCGAGCGCAGCAGCTGCGGGATGCCGAGGCGGCCGGCGGCGACCAGGTCGTGAGCGGCCCGGAAGCTGGGGTCGAAGCGGCGGTTGAAGCCGACCTGCAGGGCCACCCCGGCCGCGTGGGCGGCGGCGATGGCCCGGTCGGCGTCCTCGAGGGTGAGGGCCATGGGCTTCTCGCAGAACACCGCCTTGCCGGCCCCGGCGGCCGCCACCACCAGGTCAGCGTGGAAGCGGGCAGGGGCGGCGATGACCACCGCCTGAACGGCCGCGTCGGCCAGCAGCTCAGCCGCGTCGGTGGTGGCCTGCGGCGCGCCGAGCGAGCCGGCGAGCCGGTCGGCCGCCCCGGGGGCCGGGTCGGCGATCGTGGCCAGCCGTGCCCCCGGCACCCGCCGGGCCAGGGTCTCGCCATGGAAGGCCCCGATCGCCCCGGCCCCGATGAGGCCAACGGCGGCGGGGGCGTCAGCGGCCGTCCTGCTTGCGCCCGGTGTGGGATCGGTGGTGGTCAACGCGTTCCTCCTTGCTAGCGCGTGGTCGCCGTCGTGGGCGGACAGGCCGCAGAACTGGCCGTGCCGGCTCAGGCCCCGGTGACGCCGGGCCGGGTGAAGGCCGCGCGGAACCGCTCCAGGGCCTGCTCGCTGTCCCCGGAGGCCCACGCCTCCAGGCCGACGGTGCCGCGGTAGCCCAGCTCCTCCAGGGCGGCCGCAACCGCCGGGTAGTTGATCTCCCCGGTCCCAGGCTCACACCGCCCGGGGACGTCGGCGACCTGGACCTCGCCGATCAGCGGACCGGCCCGCCGCAGCAGCTCGATCAGGTTCCCCTCGCCGATCTGGGCGTGGTACAGGTCCAGCATCAGCCGCAACCCCGGACGCCCCACCGCCTCGACCAAGGCCAGGGTGTCGGCGGCGCGGGCGAACGGCACTCCGGGATGGTCGACGGCGGTGTTGAGGTTCTCCAGGCAGAAGGTCACCCCGGCGCGCTCGCCGAGGGCGGCCAACCGCTCCAGGGTGCGGGCCGCGGCCAGCCACATCGCCCCGGTGACCTGGCGGACCGGGCGCACCGGCAGCCCCTTGTCGTCGAGCCCGGTGCCGTGCAGGTTCAGGCGTGGGCAGCCGAGCCGCTCGGCGACGGCGATCGACTGCTCGGCCGTGCGCAGCAGCTCGCTGGCGCCGGGGTCGTCGGTGAGGGTCCCGGTGACATAGCCGGTCATCGACGAGAACACCGCCCCGGTCCGGACTAGGGCGTCGATGTCCTTGCGGGTCCAGTCCCAGATCTCGACCTGGAACCCAAGGTCGGCGATCCGCCGGATCCGCTCCTCCACCGGGAGCTCCAGGAACACCATCTCGGCACACACGGCCAGCTCGACCGACCACGTCCCCCCTGGCGTCCCGGGTTGCTGCTGCTGGTCCATGTCCCGCCGATCCCTTCTCTTTGCCACGGATCGTCGCATTCCGGGACTCGGCTAGCCAGCCAGCTCCTCGGCTGCCGGCGAAGGGCACCTGCTCGACCGCCTCCTGGGCCACGCCTCCTGACCAGCGTGTCTGACGATCCGTTGCCGCGTCCGGGCGGCTGGACGTGACGATCCGTCGCACTCCCTGCGACGGGTAGCGTGCGGAAGGAAGCGAACCGAGCAAAGCCGGTGCAGCGCTCAAGGAGCGGGTGGCCGACACCAGGCCCGACCCCGTCGCCTGGCTCCGCGCCAAGCTCAGGCGCCGGCCACGCGAGGACCGCGCGGACGGCTGAGTGGGGCGCCCGCCGGGGCGCCCCACTCTCCTGGTGGCGACCGCTACTCGCTGGAACCCGGTGATCGCCTACTGGGTTCCTCGCTGAGACCCGGTGATCGCCTACTCGGTTCCTCGCTGAGACCCGGTGACCGCCTACTCGGTGGTGATCGCCCCGAGCACGTCGAGCTTCGCGGCTCGGCGTGCGGGGAGGATGGCCGCGACCACGCCGGCCAGGGCGGCGCCGAGGATGATCACCGCCAGCTGGCCGACCGGCACCGCCAGCGCGCCCTCGTCGGGGACGGTCCTCACCATGGCCCAGCTGAAGCACAGGCCGATCACCAGACCCATGCCGGTGCCGAGCAGGGCGATGATCACCGACTCCCAGCGCACCATCGAGCGCACCTGCCGCCGGGTCATGCCGACCGCCCGTAGCAGGCCGAGCTCCCGGGTGCGCTCGAAGACCGAGAGGGCGAGCGTGTTCGCGATGCCCAGCAGGGCGATCAGGACGGCCAGGGCCAGCAGGACGTAGACCAGCCCGAGCTCCTTGTTGACCTCGGCGAACTGAGCTCGCTTGTGCTGCGCCCGGTCCTGCAGCCTGGCCGTCGGGTAGTCGGCCGTCACCCGCTCGACCGCCGCGCGGGCGGCGCCGAGGCTCACGCCCTCGGCCCGGTCGACCAGCACCTTGCTGTCGAGCCGGTCAGGGTAGTTCGCGTCGTAGGCGGGCAGTCCCAGGATGTAGCTCGAGCCCAGGCCCTGCTTGTCGCTGAAGATCGCGGCCACGGTGAGCCGCCGCTCGCCGGCCGTGGGGAAGCGCACCCGCACCTCGTCGCCGACCGACCAGCCTTTGGCCCTGGCCGCCACGTCGAGGACGGCGATGCCGTCGGTATCCAGGTCCCCGAGACGGCCCTTGGCGATGGCGAGGTCGGCGATCCGGCTGTAGCTGGCGGGGTCGACCGCGACGAGGTCGGAGATGGCGCCGTCGATCTCGGCCGTGTTGCTCCGCACCCCGGATGCCGCCTTGACCTCGGGCAGCCGGGCAAGCCGCTTGGCCAGGTCGGGGCTGAGCGCTGCGAAGCTTCCGGTGTCGATCTGGAAGTCACTGGTGAAGGTCTTGTCGATCCGGGCGTCGAGCGACCTCTTGGCCGTGGACCCGAGGATCGTGATGAAGGCGACCAGGCTCACCCCGATCATGAGCGCGGCCGCCGTGGACGAGGTGCGCTTGGGGTTGCGCATCGCGTTCTCCCTGGCGAGGGTCCCCTGCATGCCCTTCAGGGCGGGCAGGGGCGCGCCGATGAGCCGGCTCACGGGCCGGGCGATCACCGGACCGAGCACCGCGACGCCGAGGAAGATGACGCCGGCGCCGAGACCCACGAGGAGCATGGCGCGCCCGGAGTGGGACAGCAGGCCGAACGAGAGCGATGCCACGCCCGCGGCGATGACGGCGGCGCCGGTCGCCAGCCGGCTCCGGGAGCTCCCCGAGGTGTCGCGGGCGAGGTCGCGCAGCGCCGCGACCGGCGGGACCTTCGCTGCCCTGCGTGCCGGGAGAACCGCCGAGGCCGTGCTGACCAGGACGCCCGCCAGCAGCGAGACGGCCACGGTGCGGGGGGCCAGGACGATGCCGCCTGCCGGGATCTCGAGCAACCCGAAGCCGGTCAGGAGCGCCCTGAGCCCGGCGGCCACGCCGATGCCCGCGGCCACGCCGAGCAGCGCGGCGACCAGCCCCACCACCACGGCCTCGAGCAGCACCGAGCCGAGCACCTGCCGCCGGCTGGCGCCGACTGCCCGCAGCAGCGCCATCTCCCTGCCCCGCTGCGCGACGACGATCGAGAAGGTGTTGTAGATGATGAACGAGCCGACGAACAGCGAGATCAGGGCGAACACCAGCAGGCCCCGGTTGAGGCCCTTCAGGGCCTTCTGGATGCTGCGCCGGCCCTCCTCGACGATCGCCTTCCCGGTGACGACCTCGGTGCCGGGAAGCGCCGTGCCGAGGCGGTCGCGCAACTGCTCCTGCGACACGCCCTGGTCGGCCACCACGCTGATGTCGTTGAACTTGCCCGGCTCGGCCATGAGGCGCTGCGCCGCGGCCTGGCGGAACAGGACCCCGCTCGTCGAGGCGAGGCTGTCGGCCGTGCCAAATCTTGCGATACCGACGACCCGCACCCGCTGCGGGCCTGCCTGCACGAGGACGGTGACCGTGTCGCCCGCGACGAAACCGGCCTGGTCGGCGCTGGCCTTGTTGACGACGACCTCGTCGTCGGCCTGGGGCGTCCGCCCCGCGACGAGGGTGAACGGATTGAGCGCCGCCACCTGGTTCCAGTTCAGCCCCAGGGCGGAGTCGGGCGTGCCGATGGCCTTGCCCTGCTTGTCCACCAGCTGGGCGTAGCCCAGGACGTTGCCCTCGGCGGCTCGGACGCCCGGGACGCCGGTGATGGTGCGCACCTGGGCGGCGTCGACCAGGGGGCGCTGCTCGCCGATCCCGGAGGGCGCAGAGGACGCCACTGCGGCCCGACCGCGAACGACCGCGTCGGTGTGGGCGTAGACGCTGCCGAACAGGTCGTGGAACGTCTTGCCGATGGTGTCGGTGAGCACGAACGTGCCGGCCATGAACCCCACGCCGAGCAGGATGGACAGGGCGGTGGTGAACAGGCGGAGCTTGCGGGCCGCCAGGCCCGTGATGGTGGTCTTGAACATCGGTCTCTACTCCCCGAACTGCTTCATGCGGTCGAGCACCCGCTCGGCCGTTGGTTCGGCCAGCTCGTCGACGACACGGCCGTCGTTGAGGAACACCACCCGGCTGGCGTAGCTGGCCGCCACCGGGTCGTGGGTGACCATGACGATGGTCTGGCCCAGCTCCCGCGCCGCGTGGCGCAGGAACGCGAGGATCTCCGCGCCGGCCCGCGAGTCGAGGTTGCCGGTCGGCTCGTCGGCGAAGACGATCTCCGGGCGGGCAGCGAGGGCACGGGCGACGGCCACCCGCTGCTGCTGGCCGCCGGACAGCTCGCTGGGCCGGTGGGCCAGGCGGTCGCCCAGCCCGACCGTCCGGATGACCGTGTCGAGCCAGCCTTTGTCTGGTGTGCGTCCGGCCAGCGCGGCGGGCAGGGTGATGTTCTCCAGCGCGGTGAGGGTCGGCACCAGGTTGAAGGCCTGGAAGACGAAGCCGATCCGGTCCCGCCGCAGCAGGGTGAGGCGCTTGTCGTCGAGGCGGGTCAGGTCGACCCCGCCGACGCGCACCTCGCCCGAGGTGAGGGTGTCGAGGCCCGCGACGCAGTGCACCAGCGTCGACTTGCCCGAGCCCGACGGGCCCATGATGGCGCTGAACTGGCCGCCGGCGAAGCCCAGCGTCACGCCGTCGAGGGCCCGCACCTCGGCGGCGCCCTTGCCGTAGACCTTGGTGCCGTCGACGACCGAGGCGGCCACGCCCGAGCGGCTCCCGGTCTCCGTGGTGATGTCCATGTGGACGGTCATGCGTTCCTCCATCTCTGTAGGCTCGGGTGATCCGACGCGGCCCCGAGCGCGGAGCAGCTGACGGCTCGAGACCCTACGGGCGGGCACGGGGCACGGGCATCGGGGCCGTCCCTGGACTCGAGGGAGGGCCCGCCCTGCGATCCGGTAGGGGCAGACCCTCACCCCGGGGCAGGGGCAGCCCTCTGGTGCGGCTCCCGGCTAGTTGCGACGATGGCGCCATGAGACCGACCGTGCTGATCGTCGACGACCACCCCGGGTTCCGCTCCCTCGCGCGCAAGCTGCTCGCGGCGGGCGGCTTCGAGGTGGTCGGGGAGGCCGCGGACGGGCATGCGGCCATCGACGCCGCTCGCGAGCTGCGGCCCGACGTGGTGCTGCTGGACATCCAGCTCCCCGGCATCGACGGGTTCGAGGTGGCCGAGCGGCTCCGCGACGGCGCGGCCGGGCCCGCCGTGGTGCTTGTCTCCAGTCGCGACCGTGCCGACTACGGCGCGCGCGTGGAGCAGTGTGGCGCGCGGGGATTCATCCCCAAGGCCGAGCTGTCCGTGGACGCGATGCGCGCCCTCATGGGAGCGACCGGATGAGATGAGCCAGCGGCTGCGCCTCGCGCTCGCCCTCACCGCCCTGGCCGCGGGGCTGGTCGACCTCGCGTTGCTGCTACGGGCCGGCGAGGACCGGCCCGGGCCGCTCGCCTACCTGCTGGTCGCGATCATCGGGGTGAGCTGGTCGTTCGCGGCGGCCGGCCTGGTCGCCTGGTCGCGCCGGCCCGACAACCGCACAGGTGCGCTCATGGTCACGGTCGGGCTGGCCTACTTGTTGAACGGCCTGCTCTTGAACGGCGTGACCCTCGTCCGCGCGCCGCTCGGGTTCGCGCTCTGGTTCCTGGTGGCAACGCTGCCGGAAGCCGTCCTCGCCCACCTGATCGCCGTCTACCCAGACGGCCGGGCGACCACCCGGCTGCAACGGCTGTTCGTCGTCGCCAACTACGCAGCCACGGTGCCCCTGGCCCTGGCCCAGTTGCTGCTGGTGGACCCGGCCTCGCTGGGCTGCGCCGAGTGCCCGGACGACCTCCTGGCGCTGGGCGGCCGCCATCCGTACGGTGAAGCGGTGCTCGCGGTCTCGAACCTGGTCCTCGTGGTGCTGGCCGGGCTGCTGCTCTGGATCGTGATCTCCCGCTGGCACCGGGCGCCCGAACCGCGGCGGCGCAGCCTCGCCCCGGTCGTGCTGGTCGGGGTCGTGCTGGTGGTCGTCTACCTGATCGGGCAGGCACTCATGGTGGTGATGTCCAGCCCACCGTCGCCGATCGAGATCGGGTTCAACCTGACGATCCTCATGCTGCTGCTGCTGTGGCCGCTGGCGTTCCTGGCCGGACTGGCGCGGACCCGGCTGGATCACTCGGCAGTCGGCGGCCTCGCCATCGAGCTTAGCAAGGCCCTGCCGCCCGGCCGGCTCGAGCAGGCCCTCGCCCGCGCCCTCCACGACCCCACCCTGACCCTCGCCTACTGGCTGCCCGACCGGCACGCCTTCGTCGACGCTGCGGGACACCCGGTCGAGCTCCCGGCCGCCGGTGACGACCGCGCCGTCACCATCCTGCGCCAGGGTGGCGACCCGGTCGCCGCCCTGCTCCACCACGCCGCCCTCGACGACGATCCCGCGCTGGTCCAGGCCGTCGCGGCGACCGCCCGCATGACCATCGAGAACCAGCGCCTCCACGCCGAGGTCCGCGCCCAGCTCGAGGAGGTGCGCGCCTCGCGCGCCCGCATCGTCGAGTTCGGCGATGCCGAGCGCCGCCGCGTCGAGCGCAACCTCCACGACGGCGCCCAGCAGCGCCTGGTCAACGTCTCGCTCGCCCTCGGAATCGCCCGGTCGCAGGTCGGGACCGCCGGCGACGAGGAACTCGCCGCAGCCCTCGACGAGGCCGCCGCCGAGCTGCGGCGCGCGCTCGCCGAGCTGCGCGAGCTGGCCCGCGGCATTCACCCGGTGATCCTCAGCGAGGCGGGCCTCGGGCCCGCGCTGGCAGCACTGGCCGAGCGCTCCCCCATCCCCGTCACCCTCGCCCCGGTCGTCTCCGAGCGGCTCCCACCCCGCGTCGAGGAGACCGCCTACTACGTCGCGTCCGAGGCGCTCGCCAACGCCGCCAAGCACGCCCGCGCCACCGCCGTCACGATCAGCGCCCGGCGGCGCGGTGGCGACCTCGTCGTCGAGGTCGGCGACGACGGCACCGGCGGCGCCGACCCGGACGGTTCGGGCCTGCGCGGCCTGGCCGACCGCGTCGCCGTCCTCGACGGCCGCCTGCACGTCCACAGCCCTGCTGGGCAGGGCACCTGCATCACGGCGGTGCTCCCGTGCGCGTCGTGATCGCCGACGACGCCGTGCTCTTTCGTGCGGGGCTGGCGCGAGTCCTCGAGGCGGCGGGCATCCGGGTCGCCGCCCAGGTCGGCGACGCCGAGCAGCTCCTTGCCCGGGTGCGCGCCGACCCGCCCGACGCGGTCGTGGTGGACATCCGCATGCCCCCGACCCACACCCGCGAGGGCCTCGACGCCGCCCAACGCATCCGCGCCGCGCACCCGGGGGTGGGGGTGCTGGTGCTGTCGCAGTACGTCGAGACCCACCACGCCATGCAGCTCCTCGCGGACGGCGCCGGTGGCGTCGGCTACCTGCTCAAGGACCGCGTCGCCGACGTCGCCGACGTGACCGACGCGGTCCGCCGCGTCGCCGCGGGCGGGTCGGTGATCGACCCGGAGGTGGTCGCGCAGCTCGTCGGCCGGCGACGGGCCCGCAACCCGGTCGAGGAGCTGACCGAGCGGGAGCGGGAGGTGCTCGCGCTCATGGCCGAGGGGCGTTCGAACCAGGCCATCTGCGAGCGGCTGTTCCTCAGCCCGAAGACCGTGGAGGCCCACGTCCGCAGCATCTTCACCCGCCTGGACCTGCCGGTAACCCCCGACGACCACCGCCGCGTCCTCGCCGTCCTCGCGTTCCTACGAGCCTGACGCGCGCTCCTGCCTGAGGGTGGGAGATCCCCGGCTGTACCCGCAACGTCGCCGACATGGCCCGGACCGGCGTTCGCCTGCTCGACCCGTTCCAAAGCGCGGGTGTAGCCCGTGCGCCCCCTGGCCGCTGACGGCTCGGCGCTGGTGCGGCATGATGAGGTCGACGGCCGCCGCGACCTCGGCCGGCGGACGTCGAGCCTTCCCGGGGGCGGACATCGAGCCCCCCAGGGGGCTGGCGGCAGTCCGGGGAAGCGGCACAGGGGCAGGGCATGACCAGCACAGGGATCGTGCTCGCGGGCGGGCGGTCCTCGCGCATGGGCACGGCCAAGGCGGCGCTGGAATGGCACGGCTCCACGCTGCTGCGGCGGGTCACCGGGCTGGTCGGTCGCATGGTGGACGGGCCGGTGGTGGTCGTCCGGGCCCCCGGGCAGGCCCTGCCCGAGCTGGGCCCGGAGGTGGAGCTGGTCGAGGACCCGCGCGAGGGGCTGGGGCCCCTCCAGGGGCTGGCCGCGGGCCTGGCCGCGACGGCCAGCCGGGCCGAGGCGGCGTTCGTCTGCTCCACCGACCTGCCCTTCCTGCACCCCGCGTTCGTCCGCCGCGTGCTGCGGGCGCTCGACGGCGGCGTCGAGATCGCGCTCCCCGTCGCGCTGGGCTTCCCGCAGCCGCTGGCGGCCGCCTACCGCACCACGCTGGCACCCGACGTCGCCAGGCTGGTCGCGGACGGGCAGCTCCGCCCGGCCTTCCTGCTGCGCGACCACGCGGTCGTGCGCCTGGACGAGGCAGCCCTGCTGGCCGATCCGGTGCTGGCCAGGCTCGACCCCGAGCTGGCCTCGGTGGTCAACGTCAACGACCCGGCCGAGTACGAGGCCGCCCGGGCCCGGCCGGCCCCAGAGGTGACGGTGCGGCGGTACGGGGTGCTGGCCGTCGCGGGCCAGCGCGGGCCGCGGACGGTCCGGGCGGCCACCCTGGCCGGCGCCGCCGCGGCGGCCGGGCTCACCCTCGACCGGCACGTGGTCGCCGCGCTGAACGGCGACCAGATCACCCGGGACGGCGAGCTGCCCCTGGTAGCCGGTGATACCGTGGCCTTCCTGGCCGCGGATGCAGGAGGCTAGGCGGATGGCCGTTCCTGGCGGATATCTCGGGCGCGCCCTGGTCGTCGACCTGTCGGGGGCCTGCGCCTCCGTGCTGCCGCTCCCAGAGCCGGTCCTGCGGGCCTACATCGGCGGCGCCGGGCTCGGCACCTGGCTCCTGCACCGGCTGGCGCCCCCGCGGGCCGACCCGCTCGGGCCGGAGGCGCCGCTGGCGTTCGTGTTCTCCCCGCTGGTCGGCACACCGCTGACCACCAGCGCGAAGTTTGCCGTCGTGGCGAAGTCGCCGCTCACCGGCATGCTCAACGACGCGCTGGCGTCGAGCCAGTTCGCGATCGCCGGCAAGCTCACCGGCCACGACGCGATCGTCGTGCGGGGGGCCTGCGACACGCCCTCGGTGCTGCTCGTCGACGGCGACGGCGCGCGGCTGGTCGACGCCGGCCAGGCATGGGGGCGTCCAGCCGCCGAGGCGGAGACGCTGCTGCGGCAGCGGCTGGGCCGGGGCTGGCGGGTCGCCGCGATCGGGCCGGCCGGTGAGCGCGGCGTCCGCTACGCCACGGTGTCGCACGACGGCCGGCACGCCGGGCGGGGCGGGCTGGGCGCGGTCATGGGGGCCAAGCGCCTGAAGGCCGTTGCGGTGCGGGCCGGCGGCGCGGTGCGGGCAAGCGGCGCCGGGCGGGCAAGCGGCGCCGGGCGGGCGGGCGGCGCGGGCGCGGTCCCGGTCGCGGACCCGGAGGCCGTGCTCGGCGCGGCCCGGGACCTCCGGGCGCGCTCCTTCGGTCCGGCCACCGCCAAGTACCGCGAGCTGGGCACGCTGGCCAACCTGCTCGCCTTCAACGCCATCAGCACGCTGCCGACCCGCAACTTCCAGGCCGCCACCTTCGCCGAGGCCCCGCGCCTGGCCGCCGAGGACCTGTCCGGGCTGCGCCGCGTCGCCCGCAACAGCTGCGCGTCCTGCACGATCGGCTGCGAGCACATCTACGCCGCCCGCAGCGGGGCCAAGGTGCGGGTGGAGTACGAGAACGTGTTCGCACTGGGACCGATGTGCGGCGTGTCGGACCCCGACGCCGTGCTGGCCGCCAGCGCGCGCTGCGACGAGCTGGGGCTCGACACGATCTCGGCCGGGGGCACGATCGCCTGGGCGATGGAGTGCGCCGAGCGGGGCCTGATCGACGCGCCCTGGCTGCGGTTCGGCGACGGCGCCGCCCTGCTCCGGGCGCTGGACGAGGTCGGGGCCCGGGAGGGGCTGGGCGCCCTGCTCGCCGAGGGCTCGCGCCGCGCCGCCGAGCGGCTGGGCGGCGCAGCGGCCGGTCTGGCGTTGCACGTCAAGGGACTGGAGCTGCCCGGCTACGAGCCGCGCACGCTGCACGCCATGGCGCTGGGGCTTGCGGTCAACGCGCGCGGCGCCGACCACAACCGCTCGGGCGCCTACGAGGCCGACCTGTCGGGGAGCCTCGACCGCCTCGCGGGCGGCCAGGCGCACGTGGCCGCGGCCGTGGCCACCGAGGACCGCGCGGCGGTCATGGACTCGCTGATCCTCTGCAAGTTCCTGCGCGGCGTGTTCGACCAGGGCAACCCCTACGACGAGTGGGCGGCGCTGCTGCGGGCGGTGACCGGCTGGGACACCGACGCCGCCGAGCTGCGGCGCACGGCACGGCGGATCGTGCTTGCCAAGCGCATGTTCAACCTCCGCGAGGGCTGGACGCCGGGGGACGACTGGCTTCCCCGGCGCCTGCTGGACGAGCCGCTGGAGGTCGGCTCTGGCCGGGTCGCCACGCTGACCGCCGAGCGCCTCCGGTCGATGGTGGACGGCTACTACGCCGCCCGGGGCCTGGACGCGGGAGGGCGTCCCGACGAGCTCGCGCTGGAAGATCTGCTCCTCGACAGCGAAGGGGCCGAAGCGAAAGACTGGTCTCGATGACTGCGACGATGCCAGCCCCCACCCCGACGCGCACGGTCACCCTCACGATCGACGGCCGCGAGGTCACGGTCCCGGAAGGGACGACGATCTGGACCGCGGCGCGCGACACCGGCGTCGACATCCCCGTCCTCTGCCACGACGAGCGCTACGACCCGGTCGGCGTCTGCCGCATGTGCGTGGTCGACGTCGGCGGGCGGGTCTACGCGGCCTCGTGCGTGCGGCCCTGCGAGCCCGGGATGGAGGTCAAGACCACCACCCCGGACCTGGAGCGCCACCGCGCCACCCTCACCGAGCTGCTGCTGTCCGACCAGCCGCCGCCCGAGCGCGACCCGAAGCAGACCAGCACCGGCGACAACGCGCTGCTCGCACTGGCGGCACGGTACGGCGTGCAGCGGGGCGACGGGCTGCCGGTCGCCTCCGGCCGCGGCGAGGACCTCTCCAACCCCGTCATCGCGGTCAACCACGACGCCTGCATCCTCTGCGACCGCTGCGTGCGCGCCTGCGACGACATCCAGGGCAACGACGTCATCGGGCGCAGCGGCAAGGGCTACGCCACCAGGATCGCCTTCGACCTCGACGACCCGATGGGCTCGTCGTCGTGTGTCACCTGCGGCGAGTGCGTGGCCGCCTGCCCCACCGGCGCGCTGACCAACAAGCCGATCCGGGGCGTGCCGATCCGCCCGCGCAGCGAGCTTGACGCGGTCGACACCGTCTGCCCGTACTGCGGGGTGGGGTGCGCGCTGACCTACTACGTGGACCGCGAGCGCGGCGCGATCTCCTTCGCCGACGGGCGCGACCAGCCCGGCTCCAAGGGCCGCCTGTGCGTGAAGGGCCGCTACGGCTTCGACTACGCCGCCTCGCCGCAGCGGCTGGTCACCCCGCTCATCCGCCGCGACGCGGCCTACCCCAAGGGACCCCTTTCCGCCGACGTCCGCGGCGACGACAACGGCGGTGGCGGCGGACGCCGCGACCGCCGGCGCAAGCCCGGGGGGCTGGTCGACTACGACGAGGTGCTGCCGCACTTCCGGGAGGCCACCTGGGAGGAGGCGCTGGACCTGGTCGCGAGGAGGCTGACCGAGATCCACGCCGCGCACGGCCCCGGCGCGATCGCCGGCTTCGGGTCGGCCAAGTGCTCCAACGAGGAGGCCTACCTCTTCCAGAAGCTGCTCCGCACCGCCTTCCACACCAACAACGTCGACCACTGCACGCGGCTGTGCCATGCCTCGAGCGTCGCCGCGCTGTTCGAGGGGATCGGCTCCGGGGCGGTGTCCACCACCTACGGCGACGTCGTCAACGCCGACGTCGTCATCGTGGCCGGCAGCAACCCGACCGCCAACCACCCGGTGGCCTCGTCGTTCTTCAAGCAGGCGCGCCGGCGCGGGACCACGCTGATCTACGTCGACCCCCGGGCCAGCAAGGTCCGTGAGCACGCCGACATCTACTGCCAGATCAAGCCGGGCACCGACGTCGCCTTCTACAACGGCATCATGCACGAGGTGATCCGGCTCGGGCTGGTCGACCGCGAGTTCGTCGAGCGGCGCACCTCCAACTTCGAGGCCCTGGAGCGGACGGTCGCCGACTACCCGCCCGAGCGGGCGGCCCAGATCAGTGGGGTGGACGCCGACGTCATCCGGCGGGTCGCACGGGTGTGGGGGGAGGCCGGGGCCGGGATCATCTTCTGGGGCATGGGCATCTCGCAGCACACCACCGGCACCGACAACGCCCGCTGCCTGATCGCCATGTGCGCCATCACCGGCAACGTCGGCAAGCCCGGCAGCGGGCTGCACCCGCTCCGGGGGCAGAACAACGTGCAGGGCGCCTCGGACTCCGGGCTGATCCCGATGTTCTACCCCGACTACCAGCGGGTGGACGACCCCGAGGTCCACGCGAAGTTCGAGCGGCTGTGGGGCACCGACCTGGACCCGGCGCGGGGGCTGACGGTCACCGAGATCATCAAGTCGGCGTTGACCGGCGGCGTGCGCGGCATGTACATGATGGGTGAGAACCCGTTCCTGTCCGACCCGAACATCAACAAGGTCCGCAAGGGGCTGCAGGCACTCGAGTTCCTGGTCGTGCAGGACATCTTCCTGACCGAGACGGCCGAGTTCGCCGACGTCGTCCTGCCCGCGTCGTCCTACCTCGAGAAGGACGGCACCTACACCAACACCGACCGCCGCGTGCAGCTGGGGCGCAAGACGCTGGACCCGCCCGGGGAGGCGCGCGTCGACTGGGAGGTGGTGCAGGACCTCGCCAACCGCGTCGGGCTGGAGTGGGCCTACGCCTCGCCCCAGGCGATCTTCGACGAGATGGTGTCGGTGATGCCGAGCTACGCGAACCTGCGCTACGACAACCTCGGCCTGTCCGGCAAGCTGTACCCCAATCCCGACCCCGAGCACAGCGACGGCACCGTGGTGATGTTCGGCGAGCGGTTCAACACCAGCGACGGGCTGGCCCACCTGGTGCCCGCGGAGTGGCTGCCGGCCAAGGAGCTGCCCGACGCCCGGTACCCGCTGGTGCTCAACACCGGCAGGCTGCTCGAGCACTGGCACACCGGCTCGATGACGCGCCGGTCCTACGCGCTGGACGCGATCCAGCCCCGCGCCGAGGTGTACCTGCACCCCGACGACGCCGCCGCGCTCGGGCTGAGCGACGGCGACGACGTGCGCGTGAGCTCCCGGCGCGGCTCGATCGTGCTGCGGCTGCGCGTCTCCCACATCGAGGCGCCCGGCAACTGCTTCATCCCGTTCCACTTCCGGGAGGCGGCGGCCAACCTGCTGACCATCGACGAGATCGACCCGTACGCCAAGATCCCGGAGTACAAGTTCTGCGCCGTCCGGATCGACGCCGTGCCGACCGAGGCCCGCTGATGGCCTCCGCCGACCACTCGCGGGACGGCATCGCAGGCCCGCCTGCTCGCGCAGGCGGTGTCCCGGTGCCTGGAGGCGAGGCTCGGGCCGGGAAGTTCCCTGGCCCGAGCCTCGTCCCCGCGCTCAACGCCATCCAGCGGGACCACGGCTGGCTGCCCCGGGAGGAGCTGGTCGCGCTCTCCCGCGACGCCCACCGGCCGCTGTACGAGATCCAAGGGCTGATCTCGTTCTACCCCCACTACCGCACCGACCCGCCGTCCAAGGTCGCGCTCCATGTGTGCCACGACCTGTCGTGCTGGCTGGCCGGGTCCGACGAGCGCATCGCGGCGCTGCGCGCCCGCTACGGCGAGGACCCCGAGGTCGAGCTGGTGGAGGTGTCGTGCCTGGGGCGCTGCGACGCCGCGCCCGCCGTCGCGGTCGACGACCACCCAGCCGCTGCCGATGACGCCGACACGCTGGTCGCCGCGGCGCGCGACGGGCGGCTGCCGCCGGCCCGTGCGCGCGGGCGCGCGGAACCATGGCCCAACGACCCCTACATCCCCGGCGAGGAGCGCTACAGGGTCCTGCGGGCGCTGCTGACCGGCGCGCTCGACCCCGGCGGCGTCGTCGCCAGCCTGGACGAGGCCGGCCTGCGGGGCATGGGCGGCGCCGGCTTCCCCGCGGGCAGGAAGTGGGAGCTGGTCGCCCGGCAGGACGCCACGCCGAAGTACGGCATCTGCAACGCCGACGAGTCCGAGCCCGGCACCTTCAAGGACCGCGAGATCCTGGCCACCCAGCCCCACCTGGTCCTCGAAGGGCTGCTGCTCGGCATGGCGGTGGTCGGGGCCGAGGAGGGCTGGGTGTTCATCCGCCACGAGTACGGTCCCGAGGAGGAAGTCGTCCGCGCCGAGATCGAGGCGCTGCGCGCCTCGGGGCTGGTGGGCGAGGACGTGCTCGGCACCGGACGCCGCCTGGCGCTGGACGTGTTCGTCTCCCCCGGCGGCTACATCCTGGGCGAGGAGACCGCGCTGATGGAGTGCATGGAGGGCCACCGCGGCGAGCCGCGCAACAAGCCGCCGTTCCCCGGCACGTACGGCCTGTGGGGCAAGCCGACGCTGATGAACTCGGTGGAGACGTTCGCCCACGTCCCGATCATCCTGGACCGCGGGGCCGACTGGTGGAAGCAGCAGGGCGTCCGCGACGGCACCGGCCTGAAGTTCTTCGCGGTGTCGGGCCACGTCGAGCGCCCGGGCGTCTACTGCGTGCCGATGGGCACCACCGCCCGCGAGCTGCTCGACCTGGCCGGCGGGGTCGCCGCCGGCGCGGCGCTCCAGGCGATCCAGCCCGGCGGCGCCTCGTCGAACTTCCTCGGACCGGACCAGCTCGACGTCCCCTTGGACTTCGGCTCGCTGGCCAAGGCCGGGTCGATGCTGGGCTCTGGTGCGCTCGTCGTGGTCGCCGAGGGAACCGACCTGCTCGCCGCCGCCACCAACGTGCTGCGGTTCTTCCGCAACGAGTCGTGTGGCAAGTGCGTGCCCTGCCGGGTCGGCTCGACCAAGGCGCACGCGATCCTCAGCGACGCGCTGGCCGACGGCGGGCTCGACGACACACGCGAGGACCGCGTCGTCGAGCTGGAGGAGACGATGCGCCTGACCTCGATCTGCGGGCTCGGCCAGGTCGCCCTGGGGCCCGTGGTGAGCGTGCTCGGGCTGCAGCGGGGGGGAACCAAGGCGCGCCCGCAACCCCGCCCCTAGGGCTTGCTCGATGGATCCGCCGATCACCCCAGCCATGGCGTCCAGGACATCCATCAGATGAGCCGTAGCAAGGAGTTCTTCGCTACCCGTACCGTGGCCGAGGCGCTGGCCGGCTTCCGCCCCGGGCGGCGAACCGCACCCGAGCCGGTCGAGCTGGACGACGCCCTGCACCGGGTCCCGGCCGAGGCGGTCCGCGCGCCGGCGGCCCTGCCCGGGTTTGCACGGGCCACGGTCGACGGCTACGCCGTGCGCGCCGCCGACACCTACGGGGCCTCCGAGGGGCTGCCCGGCTACCTGCAGCTCGCCGGGTCGGTGCCGATGGGCGCAGCAGCAGAGGTCGCCGTGGCGCCGGGCACCGCGGTCGGCATGCCCACCGGGGGGGTCCTGCCGCCGGGCGCCGACGCCGTGGTGATGGTCGAGTACACCCAGGAGACGATGCCAGGCATGATCGAGGTGGTCCGCCCGGTCGCCCCCGGTGACGGGCTGGTACGCGCCGACGAGGACGCCGCGCGGGGCGCCGAGCTGGTGCCTGCCGGCCGCCCGCTCCGGGCCCAGGACCTCGGGATGCTCGCGGCCGCCGGTGTCACGACCATCGGCGTGCACGCCCGCCCGCGGGTGACGATCCTGTCCACCGGCGACGAGGTCGTGCCGCCCGCACAGCGCAGCTTGCGTCCCGGACAGGTCCGTGACGCCACCACGTCGGCGCTCGCTGCACTGGTACGGCAGTCGGGCGGCGAGCCACACGCGGGCGGGATCGTCCCCGACGACGCTGGCAAGCTGCGCGAAGCCATGCGTGCCGCCCTGGGGGACAGCGACCTCGTCGTGGTCTCCGCTGGCTCGTCGGTCGGTGCCCGCGACCAGACCGCCGCCGCCGTGGCCGGCCTCGGCGAGCCCGGCATCTGGTGCCACGGCCTGGCGCTGCGCCCGGGCAAGCCAACGCTGCTCGCCGAGTGCGGCGGCGTGCCCGTCCTCGGTCTGCCCGGCAACCCGCTGTCGGCGCTGGTGGTGTTCCGCCTGGTGGGTGTCCCCCTGGTGTGGCGGGTCGGGGGCGCCGGGGTGTGGGTGCCGTCGGAGCCCGTGACCCGCGCCACCCTGGAGCGCGACCTGGCGTCGGCCGCCGGCCGCCTCGACGTCGTCCAGGTGCGCCTGTGCGACGGCGCCGCCAGCCCGCTGTTCGGGCTGTCGGCGCTGCTGTCGATCCTGGTCGCGGCGGACGGCTACCTGGTCGTGCCCGAGGAGGCCACCGGCCTTCCCGCCGGCACCGAGGTCGAGGTCACGCTGTACCGGTGAGGGCCCGCCGCGCAACAGGGTGGTCTTGGCGTGCAGCGGGTTCCGACAGGCCGTCGATGCCCCGGTACCGTGGCCGTCAGATGCCGGTACCGTGGCCGTCGATGTCCACCAGCCCGTTCATCCGCGACCTGCCGGCCGAGCAGGCCCTGGACGCCTGGCGCCGCGCGTGCGCGGCCGCGGGCTGCCCGGCGCGGGTCGACAGCGTGCGGGTAGGGCTGGAGGACGCGGTCGGCCTGGTCACCGCGGCCCCGGTGTGGGCCACCCGCTCCTCGCCGCCCTTCGACGCCGCGGCCATGGACGGGATCGCCGTGTGCGCAGCCGACACGCTCGGCGCTAGCGAGACCACGCCCGTCCACCTCGAGCCGGCCGCCTACGACGTGGTGGACACCGGGGACCCGCTGCCCGACGGCCGCGACGCGGTCGTCATGCGCGAGCACGTGCACCATGCCGGCGGCGTCGCCGAGCTCCGCGCCGCCGTCCCCCCCTACCAGCACGTGCGCTCGATCGGCGAGGACGTGAGCACGGCCGAGCTCCTGCTGCCCGAGGGGCACCGGCTGCGCGCGGTCGACGTCGCCGCCGCGGCCGCCGCCGGCGCCACCGAGCTCCTGGTGCGCCGCCGCCCCGTCGTCGCCGTGCTGCCCACCGGCGACGAGGTGCGCCCCATCGGGTCGCCGACCGGGCCCGCGGAGATCCTGGACACCAACTCGCTGATGCTCGCCGCCCAGGCCCGCGAGATCGGCTGTGACGCGTACCGCCTGCCGATCGAGCCCGACGACCCCCAGCGCATCGCCCAGGCCGCGCGCACCGCGGCCACCGACTGCGACCTGCTGATCATCGTCGCCGGCTCCAGCGCGGGGCGCGACGACTACACCGCACGGGTCGTCGCCGACCTCGGCACCCTGGCCGTCCACGGGGTGGCGGTGCGCCCGGGGCACCCGGTCGTGCTGGGCGCGCTGGACCGCACACCGGTCCTCGGCTGCCCCGGCTACCCGGTGTCCGCGGCGCTGACGTTCGACATCTTCGCCGCACCGCTGCTCGCCGAGATCGCCGGCGCCGCGCCGCAGCGCCGCCCGTCGACCCGGGCGCGGCTGGCCCGCAAGCTCGCGTCGGTCGTGGGGATGGACGACTGGGTGCGGGTACGCCTGGGCCGGGTGGGCGGGAGGATCGTGGCCACGCCGCTGCCCCGCGGCGCCGGGGTGCTGACCTCACTGGTCCGCGCCGACGGGCTGCTCGTCGTCCCGGCCGCTCTGGAGGGGCACCACGCGGGCGAGGATGTCGACGTCGCGCTCCTCCGCGGCCTCGACGAGATCGAGCGCACCATCGTCGCCATCGGCTCGCACGACCTGGTGCTCGACCTGGCCGCCTCGGCCCTGCGTGGCGCGGACCCGCGCATCACGCTCGCGTCCTCCAACGTGGGTTCGCTCGGCGGGCTGGTCGCGCTCCGCGACGGGCTGTGCCACCTCGCCGGCTCGCACCTGCTGGACCCGGCCACGGGCCAGTACACGCTGCCCTACGTCGACCGGGTGCTGGCCGGCCGCGACGTCGCGGTGGTCCGCCTCGTGCACCGCGACCAGGGCCTGATCGTCGCGCACGGCAACCCTCTCGGCCTTGGCGGCATCGACGACCTGACCCGCCCGGGGCTGCGCTACGTCAACCGCCAGCGTGGTGCGGGCACCCGCGTCCTGCTCGACCACGAGCTCCGGACCCGGGGCATCAGCCCCGACGCCGTCGCCGGCTACGCCCGCGAGGAGTACACCCACCTGGCCGTGGCCGCCGCCATCGCCGCCGGCCGCGCCGACTGCGGGCTGGGCATCCTGGCTGCCGCCCGCGCCTTCGGGCTCGGCTTCATCCCGGTCGCGCGCGAGCCCTACGACCTCGTCCTGGGTCTCGACGCCCTCGACGATCCCGTCCTCGCCCCGTTCTGGGCGCTGCTGCAGTCGGCCGACTTCCAGGCCGCCGTGGCCGCGCTCGGCGGCTACGCGGTCGAGGAGATGGGCCGCAGGATCCGCTGAGCGCCGTCGCGGTCGGTCGCGCAGCTTTCCATTGCAACATGCGGTAGCATCCCGACGCCAAGTGCGGATGCAATTGGCATCTGCTATGTGCGGACGTCAAGTGCAGACCGGCAAACCCTGACAAGACAGTGGAGGTCGGCAAACCACGATAAGACCGACAAAGGTCGGCAAATCCCCGACAAGACCGTTGGGGATCCTCAGCGGGATGATGAGGGAAGGATGACGTGGACGAGACGCACAACGGCATGTCCGCCATGAGCCTGCACGGCGTCCAGTGGCGGAAGGGCAGCTGGAGCAGCGGCCAGGGCAACTGCGTGGAGACGGCGAAGCTCCCCGGGGGCGGCGCCGCGGTTCGCAACTCCAGGCACCCGGGGGGGCCGGCGCTGATCTTCACCGACGCCGAGATTCGCGCGTTCCTGACCAGCGTCAAGCAGGGTGACTTCGACGACCTGCTGTAGTGGCGCTCCGAGCACGCGCGGTCTTGCTCAAAGCCTGGTCGAGCCAGGTGTGGTGGGTCCCGGCCGGGCGGCCCGACATCGGGCCGCCCGGCCGGGCCGCCCGCGGACCCCAAGCGCGCACGACTACGCCGGTATCGGCCGCCAACCTTGAGCGGGCCGCCAACCCTGAGCCGGCCGCCGACCCGACCTTCGCCCCTCGCTCAGCGAGTCGCTCCCGGCCTGCTCGACGACGGGGTCGCCCTGGCCGTGGACGGCCCGGGCCGGGCGGGGTGGACCGTGCGACCCGGCACGTCAATGCGCTGCTCGACGGGTTCGACCTGGTCGGCCGTGCCCGCGCGGGGCAGCCCGGTGCTCCAGTGCTGGTAGTCGCACTCGTTCTGGTAGTCGACCCAGACCAGCGCGGCGATCAGGGCTGCCGCACCGAGGCCCGCCACCACGATCACCACCATGGCCAGCAGGCTCATGGCGACGACTCCGGGGTCGCAAGCAGCCGGGGAACGGTGTCGGTGTTCGCGTGTGCCATCGGGTCCTCGCAGAGCGTGGAGACTCGGCATGAGTAGCATCCATCATGCCAAGTGCGAATGCAATTGGCATCTGCTATGTGCGGACGTCAAGTGCACGACCGAGATGGAAGCGAAGCGCGGCCCGGCGCCCCCACCTGGGGTGCCTTCTACCCGGAGGGCACGACCGAGCTGGAGTGAAACGCGGCCCGGCGCCCGGCTGCACGCCCTACGGCGGGCCGTGGCGGACGGGCGGCGGCTGGCCGAATGACAGGCCACCGTGCATCCCGCCCGCGTCGTGGAAGCGCCGCGGCGGCGTGGACCTCAGCGCAGGGTCCGCTCACGCGGCGAGACACAAGAATTCGGGCGAGAAGCCGGGCTCAGACAAACGTCTCGTCGAAGTAGCACCAGCGCCAGTCCTCGCCGGGCTGGAAGGACTGGACGATCGGGTGGCTCACGGCGGAGGCATGTCCGCGGGCGTGGCGCATCGGGGAGGAGTCGCAGCACCCGACGTGCCCGCAGCTCAGGCAGAGCCGTAGCTGGACCCATGGTGAGCCGATCTGCAGGCACTCCTCGCAGCCCTGCGGGGTCCGCGGCACGACGGGTCGGATCTGGCTGATGTGTGGGTCGTGCACGCTCATCGAAGCTCACCTCGCAGGCGGTCCTTTGACAGCCTTGGTCGCCGGGACGGACGGTCCCTCCTTCCACGGGTACCACGAGCCGCCGCCATCGATGCACGAGCCCCGGCGACGGACGCCGAAAGGAGCTCGTCGTGACGGCCCCGACCGGGGGCGGAGACGGTCACAGCGGCCGGGATGGACCGGGAGCAGTTCCTCCGGGTCCGGGGAGGCGGCGCAGCACCCGCCCGAGCAGCCCGCTTGCGCTCTGCGCCCACGTCCGCTCGCCCACGACCCACAGCCACAGCTCCCTGCGGTAGCCGGCCACGACCCGGAGGAACTGCTCCCGGTCCATCCCGGCCGGTTCGAGCGCCGGCCCCCAGCACTCCCAGAGGGGGTCGGCGATCCACGTCGCCGCGTCCACCAGCGCCGCTCCCCGGTCGGGGGCCTCCTCGACGAGGGCCCGGGTGCGGGCGCGCAGCTCCGCCGGCTCCTCGGGGACCGTCGGGTCCGGCGGCCGCTTCACCGGTCGCGCACCACCGGCGCGCGGTCGGTCCCCGCGTAGCGCTGCACGTGCTCGGCGAAGTCGACGAAGAGCGGCGCCGACGGGTCGAACGGTCGCTGCAGGCTGCGCACGGCGATCTTCTTGTTGAGCGCGTCGAGCTTGTGCAGCGCCTCGACCCGGTCGAGGTCGCGCAGCTCGAGGCGGTCGCGGACCCGGTCGAACGCGGCCTGGCCAGCCGGCGTGCGCACCAGCACGCTGGAGTAGCCGTCCTCGCTGCCGACGCTCCCGACCGAGATGTCTGCGGCGTGCCCGAGGAAGTCGGCGCACTCGTCGCAGCCCTTCAGCGCGGCGCCGTGGAAGTCGCGGACCGGCTCGGAGACCAGGACCTCGCCGTCGTGGTCCTCGACGATCATCCGGCCATGGATCACGTCGACCTTGCCCACCCGCTCCAGCGGGATGCCACGCCGTCGCCGGATCTCGTCCACCATCAGCTTCTCGTAGTTGAAGCTCTTGGTGCACAGCAGCGCGACCGTGAGCACCACGGCGTCCACCCGCGACGCGCCCCACGTCCAGGGCCGCGACTGCATCGCGCGGATCGCCTCGACCTCGCACGGGGTGCCCACGACCGCCAGGCGCGGCTGCGCGGGCAGGTCGTAGCCGTCGAGGTCCAGCGCGGCGAGCGCGAGGGTCTGGTTGTAGAAGCTGCCGGCGCACTCGACGACCTCGGCCGGTGTGCGGGCCAGGAACGGCTCGCCCTTCCACGGCTCGGTCCGGCTCTCGCGGGCCAGCAGCGCCCCGTCGAGGTCGCCCGCCTCCAGCAGCGCGATCAGCAGCGCGCTGACCACCCCGCCGTCCTGCGCCCCCGGCACCTTCGGCCGCACCCGGGCGGTGTAGGTGTCGCGCACCCGGCCGAGCCCGGCGCCGGCCGGCCCGGGCGCACCGGTGATCTTCCAGCCGGCCTCGCCCGCGCCGGCCCCACCGGGGGACCCGTTCGCCGGAGCGGGCCCTGGGTCCCCGCCGGCCGGGGGCAGCGCCCAGGTGGCCTCGTGGCGCATGCCGCCGCGGGGGCAGAAGTCCCAGCACAGCGAGCAGCCGGTGCACATCTTGACCAGCTTGGGCAGGCCGTCGGCGCCCACCCCGATCGAGTCGCTCGGGCAGGCCGCCACGCACGCCCCGCACTGCACGCAGCGGTCGGCGTCGATCACGGCCTGCTCGAGCTCCCAGAACCAGATCTTGCCAGGCGCCTCGTCGATGTCGTTCATCTCGTCGCGGATCTTGAACCCGGCCATCAGCGTCAGTCTCCTCGCAGCATCGCTCGCAGCTCGGTGTTCGGCAGCCGCCGGCACCACTGGTGGAACGCCTCGCCGTCGCGGCGCTCCGCGCGGTACCTGGTGAGCAGGCCGACCAGCGCGTCGGGCACCTCGCTCACCGGCTTGGCCCCCTCGACGAAGTCGATGAACGCCGCGTCGGTGCCGAGGCTCCCGCCGAGCCCGACGTCCACCGCCTCGACGATCGTGTCGCCGCGGTGCGCGGTCTCGCCGCGGAAGCCGATGTCGGCGATCTGGGGCTGCGCACACGAGGCCGGGCAGCCCGAGAAGTGCATGCGGATCACGCCCTGGCCGGTCTCGTCGGGACCCAGCCGGCGGTCCAGCTCGCGAGCCCACTGGGCGGCCCGCGCCTTGGTCTCCACGATCGCGAAGCGGCAGAACTCGCTGCCGGTGCAGGCCACCACCCCCCGCTCGAACGCGCCCGGGTCGGGGGAGTGCTCGGCCAGCAGCGGCTCGGCCAGCAGCGCGCCGAGCCGCGCCTCGGGCACGCCGGTGAGGATCAGGTTCTGGTCGGTGGCCAGCCGCAGCTCGCCGTCGCCGTGCTCGCCGGCGAGGCGGGCCGCCTCGACCAGGTTCCGCCCGGCCATGCGGCCGACGGTCACGTTGAGGCCGACGTAGCAGCGGCCGGGCTGCTTCTGGGCGTGCACGCCGACGTGGTCGCCGCGGTAGCGGCGGGTGAGGGCCTCGCCCGCCGCGGCGAGCGGGAAGGCGGCCCGGTCGGCCAGCTCGGCCCGGAAGCGCTCGGGGCCGAGCTCCTGCACCAGGTAGCGCATCCGGGCCAGCCCGCGGTTCTCGCGGTTGCCCAGCTCGCCGAACAGCTGCGCGATGGCCCGGAACAGCTCGACCACTCCAGCAGGGTCGGGGTGGACGAACACGTCGATGTCGGAGGCCATGCGCGGGCCGTCCGACAGGCCACCGCCGACGAGCACGTTGAAGCCGACGGTGCCGTCGTCCAGCCGGGCCGGCCACAGCCCGATGTCGTTGATCTCGGCCTGCGCGCAGTCCTCCCGGCAGCCGGTGACGCTCAGCTTGAACTTCCGGGGCAGGTTGGCGTACTCGCGGTTGCCGGTGAAGTAGGCGGAGACCGCCGCGGCGACCGGGTAGGCGTCGAGCACCTCGTCGGCGTCCAGGCCCGACACCGGGCAGCAGAGCACGTTGCGGGCCGAGTCGCCGCACGCCTGCACGGTGGTCACGCCCACCGCCTCCAGCCGGCGCCAGATCTCGGGGACGGCGCCGATCCTGACCCAGTGGAGCTGGATGTCCTGGCGGGTGGTGATGTCCAGGTAGGCGTCGCCGAACACCGGGTTCGGGGCCGGGCCCCGGGCGAACTCGTCGGCGACCTCGCCGACGACCCGCGCCTGCGCGGCGGTCAGGCGTCCCCCAGGGACCTTGATGCGCAGCATGAACGCGTCGCCGCCCTGGCGCTGGGGGTACAGGCCGACCCACTTCAGACGCTCCACCTCGCCGGGGACGGCCTTGATCGCCTCGGGGCCCTCACGGGCGTAGCGATCGAGGATCGCGTCACGCACGTCGAGCGGGTGACGCTCCAGCTTCCACTTCTCGACCTGGTTCAGCTCGCTGATGCTCCTGAGGTACCGCATCGTTCACCCCCTCGAGATCGTCGGTCGGGCCGCCCGCCCGTGGCGACGTCCGCCCGCAGCTCGGCCAGGGCGAGGTCGAAGCGCACCGACGGGCTGGCGTGGTGCAGGCCGCACTCCCGGTCCGGACCTGCCTCCCACCACCAGCGGCCGGCCCGCTCGTCTTCGCCGGACAGCACCGCCCGGGTGCACGGCGCGCAGCCGATGCTCGCATAGCCCTGCTCGTACAGCGGATGGATCGGCACCCTCTTGGCGCGCGCATACGCCCACACCTCGTCGCGGGTCCAGTCGGCCAGCGGGTTCAGCTTGACGATGCCGCCGTGGGCCGGGTCGGGCTCGACCTTGGCGGTGCCCGCGCGGGTGGACGCGCCGTCGCGGCGGAGCCCGGTCGACCAGGCGTCGAGCCCGGCCAGCGCGCGGCCGAGCGGATCGACCTTGCGCACCTGGCAGCAGAGCCGGCGCAGCGCCTGGTCGCGCCGGAACAGGTTGGGCCCGTGCTGGGTGACCATCGCCGCGACCGCCACCGGGTCGGGCGCGACCACCTCGACCTTGACGTCGAACCGGGCACGGACCGCCTCGATGACGTCGTAGGTCTCCTGCGGCAGCCGGCCGGTGTCCAGGGTGAGCACGCGGACGGCCGGGTCGAGCCGGCGGGCCAGGTCGAGCACGACCATGCCCTCGACCTGGAAGGAGGTGACGATCGCGAACCGGTCGCCGAACCGGCCGAGCGCCCAGGCCAGGACCTCGTGGGCGGGCCGCTGCTCGAGCCGCGCGGCCGCCGCGGCGATCTCGGGCTCGGAGAGCACGGGCATCAGCCTGCCTCCCGTCGCGTCCGGTACCCGTCCACCAGCACGCGGGCCACCTCGGGGCGGGAGAACTCGGGCGGGGGCAGCTGGCCGCCGCCGAGCAGGGCCCGCACCGCCGTGCCGGACAGGTGCACCCGGGCCTCGGGCGGGTGCGGGCAGGTCCGGCTCGTCGCCATGCCCTCGCAGCAGCGGCAGAAGAACGCGTGCTCGAACCTGAGCGGCTCGATCCCGAGCTGGCCGGCGTCGTAGGCGTCGAACGCCTCCTGGGCGGCGTAGGTACCGTAGTAGCCGCCCACCCCGGCGTGGTCGCGGCCGACGATGAAGTGGGTGCAGCCGTAGTTCTTGCGCACGATGGCGTGGAAGACCGCCTCCCGCGGCCCGGCGTAGCGCATCGCGGCCGGGAACGCGCTGAGCAGCACCCGGTCCGTCGGGTAGTAGCCGTCCAGCAGCACCCGGTAGCAGGCCATCCGCAGCGCGGCCGGCACGTCGTCGTCCTTGGTCTCGCCGACCAGCGGGTGCAGCAGCAGCCCGTCGACGTGCTCGAGCGCGACCTTGTGGAGGTACTCGTGGGCCCGGTGGACCGGGTTCCGGGTCTGGAAGCCGGCCATGGTGCGCCAGCCCCTCGCCACCGCCTCGGCCCGCACCTGGGCCGGGGTCAGCCTCGGCCCCAGCTCGGCCGGGGACGCCGGCAGCCGCAGGACGTGGACCGGCCCGCCGACCAGCGGGCCGGGGCGGGCGAGGGTGGCCGCCACCCCGGGGTGGGCCGGGTCGTCGGTCTCGAACACGAGCTTGGCCTCGGCCTCCGGGTCGGGGTCGTACACCTCCTCGACGTCGACCACGGCCAGCACCGTCCCGGTCCTGTCGGTGAGGGCGAGCCGCTCCGGGCCGGCGCGCAGCGCCTCGGCCGGGACCGGGAGGACGACGGGGAGCGTCCAGGCATGCCCGTCGGCGAGCTGCCCGTGTTCCACCACGGCGGCGTGGTCGTCCGCGCCGAGGAACCCGGTCAGCGGCGAGAACGAGCCCACGGCCAGGCATTCGAGGTCGGCCAGGCCACGGCCGTCCAGGCGCACCGCGGGCAGCCGGGCCGCCTCCGCGGCGAGCGTCTCGGCCCGGCCCGCGGGGACGAGCCGGTCGACCAGGCGCCCGCCGTGCGGGGCAGGCAGCGACACCGTGCCGTTCGGCGCGACGCTCACGGCCCGCTCCCCCTCCCCCCGGGGGCTGCCGCCTCGCTCCATGAGTCCCCCGTGGCCCTCCCCGTCCAACGGGAGGCTGCCGCCTCGCTCCATGAGCCCCCAGGGCCACCCGGCGACCGGGGGGCTGCCGCTTTGCTCCATGAGCCACCCGGACCCCCCGTCAGCCGGGGCGGCACGGCCGCCGAGCAGGGCGAGCACCCGGGCGGCCGACTCCTCCGGGTCCTCGCCTGTGGTGTCGAGCACCAGCTCGGCCGCGAGCGGCGGCTCGTACGGGTCGTCGACCCCCGTGAGGCCGCGCAGCTCCCCCCGCGCGTGCCTGGCATACAACCCCTTCACGTCACGAGCCCGGCAGGTGGCCAGGTCGGTGGCCACGTACACCTCGACGAAGTCGCCGACGCGGCCGACGGCGGCCCGGACCTCGTCGCGGACCGTGCGGTAGGGCGAGACCGCCGACACCACGACGGTGACCCCGTGCCCGGTCAGCAGCCCGGCGACGTAGCCGATGCGGCGGATGTTCTCGTCCCTGTCGGCCTTGGAGAAGCCGAGCCCCTTCGACAGGTGGGTGCGGACCACGTCGCCGTCCAGCACCTCGACCCGCCGGCCCAGCTCGGCGAGGCGCCGCCCCACCAGGTTGGCGACGGTGGTCTTGCCGGCCGACGGCAGGCCGGTGAACCAGACGGTGATCCCGCCCTCCACTGCTGCGCTCCTCTCGAGTTGGTGGTCACGGACGGCTGGGCGCAGGGCTGGGCGCAGGGAAGGTGGCGAGACCCACATGGCGATCCCCTTCGACGCGCACGGGAGCAGGCTCCGGGCGGCCCGGGCGGTCGGCAAAGGATGCGTGCGCTACGTTGCGCGGGGCGACCGCCGGGCCTCAGGACACGCGCAGCAGACGACGCGCCCGTAGTCGAGCGCGCGGTTGCGGGTGAGGCGAGCGTCGGTCATGGCGTACCACCTTGCCGGAACTCGCTTGAATGTGTCAACGGCGGTGCGCCGCTGTGGGCGGCGCCCGATGCGGATCGGCAACGACACCGTGGCCTGGCTGGCGACCTCGATGGCCACGATCGGCGGCGACCTCGATGGCCACGATCGGCGGCGCCCTCGATGGCCACGATCGGCGGCGCCCTCGGCTCGCGCCTGGAAAGCGACGACGCCGTGCGGCAGGCCGCCTACGGCTACCGGCAGCAGGAGCGCGGGGCCCAGCCCGACGGCGACGCAGCCAAGCGGCAAGGCGAGCAGCGAGCCTGAGGCTGCTCCGTCACGTCGACCCGCAGGCGGCGAGGCTGGCCGGCAGGCCCGGCGCGACGTTGAGGTCATCGGAGGGTGACCGGGGGGTCGGCGACGACCGGGATGCCGCGCTCCCGCTGTGGCGCAGACCGGGCGGTGAACCGCCCCCGAGACCAAGCGGATAAAGCCGGTCGGAGCATTTCGTGGGCGCGCTCCATTTCGCGTCCGCAGGGGCGGCGCCGGAAACGCCAGCTCTACCCAGACACCCAGCTGACCTGGGGATTCGTTGGCAGCGGAGCCGTTCGTGACCTATAGTGAAGGCATGAGCGAAACTAATGGAGGCATGGGAGAAACCCCTGTCGCCTCCGTTCATGTGAATACGGGCTGGCATGCCACCGAAGGACGGCACCACGCCGCCTACGGGCTTGCCGCAGAAATTCGCGCGGTCGAGGAGGGCCACAATGCCTGTGTGCTCCCCGACGGCTCGGTCCTGGTGAAGGCCAACTCGCAACCCGGCAGCTACCACGTGTCCATCCGGGGCGTCGCCGACGGCGTCCTGCGCTTCGGCTGCACCTGCCGTTCCGGGGTGTACCGGGAGGTGCTGCCGGTCCCGTGCAAGCACGCCGCGCTTGCCGGACGCCGGCTGGAACGCGAGGGCCTGGCCCGCTGGGAGGACGGCACCTGGCGGCTGCGCGAGCGGGCGCAGGTCCGTGGTGCCCGGCTGCTGCTGGCCAGGACCGTCCAGCGCCGGCCGCGGGCCGCCGCGGCGCCGCTCGCCGGCGACAGGCCGCAGACCGCCGCGGCCTGACCATGGCCGCACCCGCCCGCGTCCTGCGGGCACGCCCGCGGGACCGGACCGGTCGCCCGCAGGCGGCCTGGCGAGGATGCTTGTCCCGCCCCCCACCCCTGGGTAGTGTCCGGCCATGGGCTTGCTGGAGGCGCCGTTCCGGCTGGCGGCCGGCGGCCGGGACCCGCGCTACTACCCGGCGCACGTCCCGATCAAGGACCGCGGAGCCCCGGGGCTCCGCTTCGAGCTGGCCGCGGGGTACCCCTGGCGGTGGGTCGGGTGCGGCGACCCCGTGGAGGTGAGGCTCGTCGACGTCCTGGCCGCCGCCACGCTCGAGGCTCTCGACGGCCGTGAGGTGCCGCGCGGCCCCATCCTCTCCGCGCACGCCCTCGCCCTGGTCACGGCGCTGCGCAACGGCCGGGTCGAGCTGGCCGAGCGCTTGGAGCTCGAGCAGGAGGCCGTCCTCGACACCATCGACGAGTGGCAGCTGGGCGGGCTCATCGAGCCTCCGGTGCGCTACCGGACGATCAAGAACTACAAGCTCAACACTCCCAAGCGGGTGCCGCCTCCCATCCAGGTGGTCGGCTACCAGCAGACGGTCTGGCTGTGGGCGCGCGCGCAGGCCACCGCCTGGATCGCGGCTCGGCCAGGCATCGCCTGGCGGAGCGGCCTGAGCGACGCCGACATCGAGGCCTCCGGCCGGCGCCTCCCCGGCCGCCCTCGGCGGTAGGCGGGCCGCCGGCACCGTCGACCGCATCCGCCCAGAGACGAGCGCTGCCACGGCCTTCCCCGCTCCCACTGTCACAGGGTCCGGATACGCTCTTTTACGTAGAGCGGAACTTCCCTAGGTTGACGCCCCTAGGTTGACGCCCCTAGCTGGACGCCGAGGCGGTTGACGCCGAGGCGTTCAGGTACGCGACCGGGGCCGGTCGACGCTCCGGTCCCATTCCCCGAGGAGCTGGCCCAGTGACCACCATCCACGACGTCCGGCAGGCGCCGGACGGCACCATCTACGACCTCGTCGAGCTGGCCCGCCGCTTTCCCGACGGCTTCGTCGAGCGCAAGGACGGCAACGACTACGTCGCCCACCACGTCGTCAACCAGCGCCTGCTCAGCATCGTCGGACCGTTTGACTTCGAGCTGGTCGAGGTTGTCCGAGGGGACGTGGCCGCGGTGCCGCCCGATCCCAAGGGCCGGAGCCGCCGGGCCAAGGCCGGCACGCCCGCGCTCCACGACGTCGTGGTCGGCTGCGTCTGGCGGCTCACCTGCTCGATCGACGGCCGCCGTGTGCGCATCGAGGAGGTCGGCGACGTCGGGGACGTGCACAACTGGCCTCACGACGGCGCCCGCCTCAAGGACGCCGTGTCCGACGCGCTCAAGCGCTGCGCCATGCGCCTCGGGCTCGGACTGCACCTGTGGGCCCAGGAGCACTACTTCCTGGACCGCCAGGTGCGGGCGATCCTGGAGCAGCCAGGCAGCGCGGCCGCGACCGCGGCCGAGGAGGCCGTGGCTGGGGGGCCGGGACTGGCCGGCGCGGAGGTCGCGAGCCCCCAGAGCGACGGCCCCGAGGGCGACGGCCCCCGGAGCGACGGCCCCCAGGGCGACGGCCCCCAGGGCAATGGCCCCCAGGGCGCCACACGGATGCCGCTCCGGGGCGCCGCCGCGTGGGAGGAGCCGGACGAGGCCCTGGTCGAGCAGTTCGACGCCCTGGTCGAGGCGACCGGGGTGAGCGCCGCCGACGCCCGCGAGTTCCTGCACCGCAGCCCCTACTACAGCGGCGTCTCCGACCCCCGTGACCTGCACGGCCCCACGCTGGCCCGCCTGGTCGAACGGATGGGTCAGGAGGGCGACGGGGTGTCCGGCCTGGCCGCCTTCAGAGCCAAGGTCCGTGAGGTGCTCGCCGACCGGTCCGGTTCCCCCGACGCCCCGGGCGGCCAGGGCCGGTCCTCCGCCCCGGCCGCCGCGGGCGGATCGCATCATGAGGAGTGACCGTTCCGACGTGACCCGTCCCATCGCGCAGGGGGCGCCTCGATCGCCGACGCCCTCCGTGGACTGGCCGAGGAGGACCGGCAGACCGGCTAGCCGGGGCGGACCCGCCATCCGGACCCGGATCCTGGGTAGCGGCCGCCCCGTGATTCGAACGTACGTTCGACTCTTAGGGTAGAATGCACCTATGCTGAACCAGGAAAGGAGCTCGAAGGTGAGCGACAACCAGACCACCCTCGTCGGCAACCTCACCGACGACCCGGAGCTGCGCTACACGCCAACCGGCTTCGCGCTGGCCACGTTCCGGCTCGCCGTGAGCCAGCGACTGTGGGACGGCGACGGCTGGAAGGACGGCGAGCCGTCGTTCTTCAGGGTGAGCGTCTGGCGCGACCAGGCCGAGCACGTCAGCCAGAGCCTGCGCAAGGGCACTCGCTGCGTCGTCGTCGGCCGCCTCAAGAGCCGCTCGTGGGAGACCCCGGAGGGCCAGCGGCGGTCGGCCGTGGAGGTGGAGGCCGACGACGTGGCCGCAAGCCTGAAGTTCGCGCCTGTCACCCTGGCCAAGCCGAGCGGGAAGGCCGAGCAGAACGGGCGGCATGCCGACACCGAGCCCGTCTCGGCCGGCAGAGCCCTGGAGGAGGTGCCGTTCTAGCCGCTCGCGGGCCGACCCACGCCGCGGCCGAGCCACGGCCGGGACCTTGAACCTCGAGGGAGCCGCGTGACCCTGTCTCTGTCTTCCCCCGCGCCGGCCCTAGCGGCCGGTCCCACCCCGGCGGTGCTCGACGCGGTGCTGGAGCGCGTCACCTACGCCAACGAGGAGACCGGCTACACGGTCGCCCGGGTCGCCAGCCCCGGATCGGCCGACCTGATCACGGTGGTCGGCCCGCTGCTCGGCGCCCAGCCCGGCGAGCGCCTGCGCCTGGAGGGGCGCTGGCGCAGCCACCAGCTGTACGGGCGCCAGTTCGAGGTGCGCAGCTACAGCACCCTGCTGCCCGCCACGGTCCAGGGCATCCGCCGCTACCTCGGCTCCGGCCTGATCAAGGGCATCGGGCCCAAGATGGCCGAGCGCATCGTCGACCACTTCGGCGCCGACACCCTCCGCGTGCTGGAGGAGGATCCTGCGCGCCTGCACCGCGTGCCGGGGCTCGGCCCCAAGCGCACGGCCATGATCGAGCACGCCTGGCAGGAGCAGAAGGCCATCAAGGAGGTCATGGTCTTCCTGCAGGGCGTGGGGGTGTCGACCTCGCTGGCCGTGCGCATCTACCGGTTGTACCGGGACGAAGCCGTCAAGGTGGTCTCCAAGGAGCCCTACCGGCTGGCGGTGGACGTCTGGGGCATCGGCTTCAAGACCGCCGACAAGATCGCCCAGGGTCTCGGCATCGGCTACGACAGCCCCGCGCGGATCAAGGCCGGGCTGCAGTACACCCTGTCCGAGGCGAGCGAGGCCGGCCACTGCTACCTGCCCGAGCCCGAGCTGGTCGCCAAGGCATCCGAGATCCTCGGCGTGCGCCCGGCGCTCGTCGGGACATGCCTCGAGGAACTGGTGCACGAGCGGGGCGTGATACGAGACTCGCTCCCCATCCCGGGGTTCGACGACGGTGTGCCCGCCGTCTACCTGGTCCCCTTCTACCGCGCCGAGGTCTCGCTGGCCGCGGGGCTGCTGCGCCTGCTGGCGGCGCCCCCGGCCGCCGACCGGCTTCCCGCGTTCCACGAGGTGGACTGGGCGGTGGCGTTCGACTGGCTGGGCCGGGTCACCGGCTGCCAGCTCGCCCCCGAGCAGGCAGCGGCGGTCCGCCTCGCCCTCACGGAGCGAGTGGCCGTGCTCACCGGCGGCCCCGGCTGCGGCAAGAGCTTCGCGGTGCGCGCCATCGTCACCCTCGCCCACGCCAAGCAGGCCAAGATCGTCCTGGCCGCGCCGACCGGCCGGGCCGCCAAGCGCCTGTCCGAACTGGCCGGGATGCCGGCGCAGACCCTGCACCGGCTGCTCGAGCTGCGGCCAGGCGGCGACGCCGGCTTCGACACCGACCGGCCCCTCGACGCCGACCTGGTGGTGGTGGACGAGGTCTCCATGCTCGATCTGCTGCTGGCCAACAAGCTGGTCAAGGCCGTCCCCTCCGGCGCCCACCTGCTGCTGGTCGGTGACGCGGACCAGCTCCCCAGCGTCGGCCCGGGCGAGGTGCTGCGCGACCTGCTCCACAGCGGCAAGCGGGCCGGCGCCCCCGCCGGTGCCACCGGCGGACCGGCTGGCGGACCGGCCGGCCCAGCGGCCGACGTGATCCCGCGCGTCCGCCTGACCCGCATCTTCCGGCAGGCGCAGGGGAGTGGGGTGGTCACCAACGCGCACCGCATCAACGCCGGGCAGCCGCCGGTGACCCAGGGCCTGGCCGACTTCTTCCTGTTCCCGGAGGACGACCCGGAGCGCGTCGCCGACCTCACCGTGGACATCGCGACCAACCGGCTGCCCCGCCGCTTCGGCCTCGACCCCCGGCGTGACATCCAGGTGCTCTGCCCCATGCACCGTGGGCCGGCGGGTGCCGGGACGCTCAACGAGCGGCTGCAGCAGGCGCTCACGCCCGGCGCGCCCGGGCTGCCCGAGCGCCGCTTCGCCGGCCGCACCTACCGGGCGGGCGACAAGGTCATGCAGGTCCGCAACGACTACGACAAGGGCGTCTTCAACGGGTCGGTCGGGGTGGTCACCACGCTCTCGCCAGAGGAAGGCGAGCTGCGCGTCCTGCTCGACGACGACGAGGAGGTACGCTACGGGTTCGACGAGCTGGACGAGCTGACCCACGCCTACGCGCTGACCGTGCACCGCTCCCAGGGCAGCGAGTACCCCTGCGTGGTCGTGCCGCTGACCCCGAACGCCTGGCTCATGCTCCAGCGCAACCTGCTGTACACCGCCGTGAGCCGGGCCAGGCAGCTGGTGGTGCTGGTCGGCTCCAGGCGCGCCCTGGCCAAGGCCATCCGGACCGCCGGAGCCGGTCACCGCCACACCGGCCTCGACGAGCGCCTGCGCCGCCAGAGCGCCCGGGTCGAGGCCGCTGTTGCGTCGCGGGCCACAAGACGTGCGAGCGTGTGACCTCCTGGCGACGCAGGATCGGGTCGAACCACTGGGCCAGGCAACGGCCAGGAAGCTCATCTGCGGCTCCTCGGGACAGGCTGGGCCGGACGACCGGCGGGCAGGCCCTCGACCCGGGAGGTTCGCGCTACCGTTGGCTCCCTGCGGCGAGTCGCTGGGAGGTGGGGTGGTCGGGATGGCGAAGCGCAGCGCGGGCATCCTGCTCTACCGGGTCCGTGCCGGAACGGTCGAGGTCCTGCTCGTGCATCCCGGCGGGCCGTTGTGGGCCAACAAGGACCTCGGTGCCTGGTCGATCCCGAAAGGCGAGTACGACCAGGGCGAGGACCCACGTGCGGTCGCCCTGCGGGAGTTCCAGGAGGAGACCGGCCACCCGCCCCCGCGAGCGGACCTGCTGGAGCTGGGGGCGATCCGGCAGCGGGGCGGGAAGGTCCTCACCGCCTGGGCGGCAGCGGGCGACCTTGACGCCGCCACGGTCGCCAGCAACACCTTCACGATGCAGTGGCCGCCCCGCTCCGGCGCCATGCGGGAGTTCCCAGAGGTCGACCGGGCCGGGTGGTTCGACCCCGAGACGGCCCGTGAGAAGCTGCTCGGCGCCCAGGGCGAGCTGATCGACCGGCTGCTCGCCACGCTCGCCCGTCGCTGACACCCTTGGAGCCTTCAGCCCGTAAGGCGCTCCCGGCGCGACCTGGAGCCGAGCTGCCTGATCAGCGTTGCCTTATCAGCGGGAGTAGAACTCGACGACCAGCCGCTCGTCGCAGACGACGGGGATCTCAGCCCGTACCGGGAGCCGGACAAGCCGAGCCTTGAGCGCCTCGATCTCGACGTCGAGATACGGTGGGACCGTGGCGGCGTGCTCGCCGGCCGCCGCGATCAGGAACGGCGTCTTGGTCTTGCTGCCGGCTGCGATCTCGATGACGTCTCCAGGGCGCACACGGAACGACGGCCGGTCCACCCTGCGGGTGTTCACCGTGACGTGGCCGTGCGTCACGGCCTGCCGCGCCTGGTAGATCGTCCGAGCGAACCCGGCGCGCAGCACCAGCGCGTCCAGCCGGGTCTCGAGATCGACCAGCAGCGCCTCCCCGGTCTTCTCACCGCCTCGTACGGCCCGGGCAAGCGCCAGGCGCAGCTGCGCCTCGCTGAGGTCGTACTGGGCGCGAAGCCGCTGCTTCTCGAGCAGATGTGCCTTGTAGTTGGATGTGGTCCTGCGCCTGCGGCCGTGCTCGCCTGGCGGGTAGGGTCGCCGCTCCAGGTGGCGTACCGCCTTTGGGGTCAGCGGGATGCCCAGCGCGCGGCTCAGGTGGACCTTGGACCTGGTCCTGCTCATGCATTCACCTCCTTTTCTTCTTGAAGACAGGTCCTCGAAGAGGACAACGGTCTGGGCGCGCCGGTATTCCGCGACGGCGGGCGACGAACCGGCGACAGGCAAGCCTGGAGAGGTGGGCGACGAACCGGCGACAGGCAAGCCTGGACAGCTCGTGGATGGTCAGGGTCAGATCGCCGTCGAGGTCGCCGGGCACGACCCGGGGCAACCCCAGGGGGCTCGAATGCCACCCATACCAGGGAGGAAACTCGAACGAGGAGCCATGCGGGACCCGAATCTCGACGGCTCGATGCCACGCCTACCACGGCTTGATGCCACGCCTACCAGGGAGGAAACTCGAACGATGGCCACGGGGGCAGACCATGAGGGCCGCAGTACGCGCGGTGGCAGCCGGGGCGCTCGCTGGCTGATCGACGGCATGAACCTGATCGGTTCCCGACCGGACCGGTGGTGGAACGATCCGGATCGGGCCGTTCGGCGGCTGATCGAAGAGCTGAAGCGGTACGCCTCCGCCACCGGCGAGGACGTGACGGTCGTGTTCGACCGCCAGCCTCCGGACATTCGCCCCGGCGCGCACGGCGCGGTCCGGGTGGCGTTCGCCTCGGGGCGCGGGAGGAATGCCGCCGACGACGAGATCGTCCGGATGGTGAGGGAGGACCAGGCCCCGGATTCCTTCAGGGTTGTGACCTCGGACAGGCGACTGGTGGAGCAGGTCCGGGAGCTGGGCGCTGAGGTGACCTCCTCAGGCTCGTTCCGGCGCCGGGTGGACGAGGCGCTCGCAGGCGCACCCACCGAGGGCACGTGAGCCAATCGTGCTGGACATCATGCCGCCCCTGGCACCGAGGTCCTCAGCGTCCTCCGTTCGGGTAGCGTTGGCGTGCCCGACGAGGACATGGAGAAGGACGCCGATGGAGACCGTGAAGGGACACGAGGGGAAGTATCAGCAGGGTGATGCCGCGAGGTTCACCGGGCGGGTGTGGCTGAGCCCGGGGCTGTCAGCGCCAGACGGCACCGGCATGGCCGT
>DASYUT010000038.1 GCA_036000965.1 Actinomycetes bacterium | reverse complement strand
AGTGGGCTCGCGGAAGACGACCAGGATCTCGCGGTGGAGCACGTCGCCACGAGCGGCCAGCTCGCCGAGGAACTGGGCGTGCTCGCGCGCGGCCCGCTCGCGCGCCGGATGCGGCAGCCCCGCCGGCGGCCTGCTCGATGGCGGCGATCAGGGCGGCCACATCCACCGGGATCGCGCGGACCAGGAGCTGCACCGGCCCGCCGAGCGCGTGCAGCCACCGCGCGAACGCGGCCACCAGCGCGTCCTGCTCGGCCTGGGTCCGCAGCGAGAACGTCAGCGACGACGTGCGGCACACCAGCGCCGCGCCGTCGCGGCCAAGGTCCACCACCCCGTCCGGGTTCCACCCCGTGAGCGGGCAGCTCCAGCGGCGCCGGCGGCGGCCCGCTGAGTCCGCTGGGCAGCCAGGCGGCCGGGGCCTGGACGCCCTCGGGCGCCGGGACCATGCGCCGCGGTGCCCGGCGCTGGCGGATCGCGGCCCACAGCAGCCGGTCCAGGCTGAGCCCGTCGCGGCGGCCGATCGCCAGCGCCAGTCCCACCACCAGGATCGCCCACCCCAGCCCGAGCGCGGCCGGCAGCGGCAGCACGACGCGGGCCGCCGCCACCAGCACCCAGGCGACCAGCGCCGCCGTGGCGAGGATGGCGAGCTGCCGCGCGGTCAGCCCAGCCAGCAGCCGATCCTCCCGATCCACGTTGGCCGGAATCGTCACTCCATACGATGCGCCCGTCCGGTTCTCGGTGCGGTTCACTGGTGGTCACCCATCCCTTCCACCCGTTGGCCGGGCGCCAGCTGCCGGTGCTGTATGCGCTGCGCACGGGCAGGGGCCTGGTGCTGGTGTGTGAGGTCGATGGCGTGCGTCGGGTGTCGTTGCGGCAGGAGTGGACCGACCGGGGGCCGCCACCGGAACGGGCGCGGCTGTCGGTTGAGGGATTGACCGCCCTGCGTGCACTGCTCGACACGCTGAGACACGATTGTTCCATTCACGCTGAAGAGGTGGGAATGGGACGTCGGGGTGGTGGCCCACAGGGAGCGGGACGCCATGGGGGGATGGGACCGCCGGCAGGCGACCATGGCCGTGGCCAACATGGTCGAGGCGCGGCTGCGGGGAGGCGACGGTGAACGGGCTGGCCAAGATCACCCCGACGCACATCGCACGACTGGCGCTGGTGTACGTGCGCCAGTCGACACCGGGGCAGGTCCGCGCCCACACCGAATCCACCCAGCGCCAGTACGGCCTGGCTGCGGTCGCGGCCGAGCTGGGCTGGACGGCGCAGCAGGTCGTGGTCGTGGACGCCGACCTGGGCATCTCGGGCCGCTTCGGCAGCCAACGCCAGGGATTCCGGGAGCTGCTGTCGCGGGTGGGCCTGGGCGAGGTCGGTGCGGTGTTTGGCCTGGAGGTCTCGCGGCTGGCGCGCTCCTCGGCGGAGTTCACGCGGCTGCTGGAGCTGGCCCGGCTGACCGACACGCTGCTGGTCGACGCCGACGGCATCTACGACCCGATGGAGTTCAACGACCGGTTGCTGCTGGGGTTGAAGGGGACGATGAGCGGTGCGACGCGAGGGCGCACGTTGCGAGTGAACTCGCCGGTGGGAGGCTCGATGTCGAGGGTGTAGTCCCGGGCCAGTGTCCGAGGTCCGTCCCCACCCTGACGTGCGTCGCGGGTAACTGCGAGGTGCGGAGCTCAGGGGGTCAAGCCCAAGGGCGCCCGCTCCATCCGGGGGCCACAGGTGAGGGGGAAGGCTGGACGGCTGAACGCGAGTGAACCTCTGATGATGCCTCGTCACGTGTCGGCTCCGCGGATGGGTAGTGAGGCGCGGGGTGCAGGGACCGAGCCGTTGAGAGGCGGCAAGCGGCGGTTGTGGGACGCGACCAGCAGCCGTAGGACACCGCTGTTCCCGGGGTATAGGAGGCAGCCACCCCAGTCGAATCTCGTACGTGTGCAACGCGACAACCCCGTCGAGGTCCGGGCACCGGTTGGTGTCCCGGTAGCCCGACCGTGAGGAAGGGACCAATCCCTCGGCGGGCGCAGGAGGACCCAAGAAGCCAATGCCGGCGGCCGAACGGCAGCGGGAAAGCGAGACAGGATGACCGGTCCCTCCGCCGGTCGTCTCGTATAACCGGCCGGATACGGGCGTATGCCTGGACCCGAAAGGGTGCTGACGTGGGTCTGGTGGGCCTGTGGCAGAGACGTGGCCAAGACTGCTGGAACCGAGGGACAAGTTGGACGCCAAGACGGTCAAGACGGACGCGGCGGTGCAGACCGGCACGTCCGCGGTCCGTGCGGTGAACGGACCCGAGGGCGATGGCCTTGACTGGGACGCTGTGGATTGGCGTCAGGTTGAGGACGACGTACGGCGGCTGCGGCAGCGGATCTTCACGGCATCGCAGACTGGGGACCTGAAGAAGGTCCGGAATTTGCAGAAGCTGATGCTCCGCTCCCGCGCGAATGCGCTGCTGAGCGTGCGGCGGGTGACGGAGGTCAACGCGGGCCGCAAGACGGCGGGCGTTGACGGGCAGGTCGTGCTGCACTCCGAGGTGAAGGCCGAGTTGGCCGCCTGGGTTCAGCGTGGATCTGGGTCGTGGACGCCCAAGCCCGTCAGGCGGGTGTGGATACCGAAGCGAGGTAGCGGGAAACAGCGCCCGCTTGGGATACCGACGGAGGCGGCATAGTGCCGCGTCGTCCAGTGATCCTTCGGGTTTTGTTGCCGTCACGCACCCGTTCCATCCGCTGAGGGGGCAGCGGCTTGAGGTCCTTTATGTGAAGCGCCGCGCCGGCGGCATGGTGTTCGTGTGCGCTGGCGGTGTCAGCGGCCAGATCACGCTGCCGCAGTCGTGGACTGACCGCGGCGAGCTGCCGCTGGCTCACCGGCTGTCTGCTGAGGGGCTGGCCGAGCTCGACACGCTTGCTCGTTCGCTTCGTGGTTGTTGACCGGGATTCCTGTTCACGGCATACTCTTGTGTGATGAATACACACAAGCGCGATCTCCGGGGCCTGTCCACCCGGCAGCTGCTGTCCCGCCGCCGCGCGGCGGCGGCCCGGCTCGGCGACGTGGAACAGGTGCTGACCGGTGTCCTGACCGAGCAGGCGCGCCGGTGCGGCAGGCCCGGCTGCCGGTGCGCGGCCGGCGAGCCGCACGGCCCGTATGCCTACCTCACCCCACGCCCGGCCGGCCGTGGCCGGGCGCGGTATGTGCCGGCCGCGCTGGCCGGGGTGGTGCGCCGCTACCTGCGCCGGGGCGAGCGGGCCGAGGCGGTGCTGGCGGAGATCTCGGCGATCAACGCCGAGCTGCTGGCCCGCAGAGAACTGCAGTAGCTGATGGGCGCCGCCGTCCTGACCGGTCCCGCGCGGGCCGAGGCGGTGACGGCGCTGGCCAACATGACCATCTGTGTGCTGGGAGGCGCGGATGAACGGCGAGCACAAGATCACGAGCAGTCACCGGGAACGGGCAGCGCTGGTCTATCTTCGCCAGTCCTCGATGGCGCAGGTCCGCGAGCACACCGAGTCGACCAAGAGCCAGTACGCCCTGGCGGACAAGGCGGCCGCGCTGGGCTGGCCGCGCACCTCGATCGAGGTGATCGACACCGACCTGGGGATCTCCGGCAAGTGGGGGGTGGCCCGGGCAGGGTTCACCGAGCTGGTCACCAGGGTCTGCTCCGGCGATGTCGGTGCGATCTTCGGGATCGAGATCACCCGGCTGGCCCGATCCAACGCCGACGTGGCCCGGCTGGCCGAATTCGCCCGGATCACCGGCACGCTGCTGATCGACCCCGACGGCGTCTACGACCCCGCCGATGTGAACGACCGCGTCCTTTTGGGCTTCAAGGGCACCATGGGCGAGATGGAACTGCACGTGATGGCACAGCGGCTGCACGCGAACAAGCGGGCCGCGGCCGAACGCGGCGAGCTGCGCACCCCGCTGCCGGTCGGCTATGTCCACGACGACGCCGGGGATGTGGTGATCGACCCCGATGCCGAGGTCCAGGCCGCCATCCGCGATGTGTTCGCTGCGTTTGCTGCATGCGGGTCGGCCTACGGAGTTGTCGCGGCCTTCAAGGACCGCAAGTTCCCGCTGCGTGCTTACGGCGGGGCGTGGGCCGGGCAGCTGCGCTGGGGGCGGCTCACCCACGCACGGGTGATCGGGGTCTTGAAGAATCCCTGTTACGCCGGGGCCTACGTGCACGGGCGGTATGGCTCGCGCCGCACCGTGGAACCGGACGGCACGGTGCGCAGCGGGCTGGTCGAGCGGCCCCGCACCCAGTGGCCGGTGCTGATCAAAGACCACCACGAGGGATACATCACCTGGGCTGGCTATCTCGCGAACGAGGCCAGGCTGGCGGCCAACCGCACCAACGCGGGAGCCCGGCCGCCGCGGGAGGGCTGCGCGCTGTGTCAGGGGATCATCACCTGCGGGTCCTGCGGCAAGCCGATGCGCACCAATTATCACACCGATGCCCGGCCCTCCTATGAGTGCTCCTCCCGCGCCGACCGGCTGACCACGCCCACCTGCAGGTCGGTGGCCGCGGCCACCGTGGATGACGCGGTCGCGCGCGTGCTGCTGGACGCGCTCACCCCCGAGCAGGTCGCCCTCGCGCTGTCAGCAGCCGATGAGGTGGCCGGCCGGCACCAGCGGGTCAGCCGCGCGGCCGAGCTGGCCGCCGAGCGCGCCCGCTACGAGGCAGACCGGGCCGAACGCGCCTTCCACCAGGTGGAGCCGGAGAACCGGCTGGTCGCCCGCAGCCTGGAAGCCCGCTGGGAGACCAGGCTCGCCGCGCTCGCCGAGGCTGAGCAGGCGCTGGAAGCCGCCGCCGACGCGCTGCCGCCGCTGCCCGGCCGGGCTGAGCTGGAGAAGCTCGCCGCCGACCTGCCCGGGCTGTGGCACGCCCCGGCAACCAGTAACAAGGGCCGCAAGCGGCTGCTGCGCACACTGATCGCCGACGTCACCTTGCTGCCCGAACCCGACCAGGCCAAGGTCCGGATCGGGATCTGCTGGCACACCGGCGCCACCGACGAGCTGAGCGTGGCCCGGGCCATCCATCCCGGCACCGCCAGGCGCAGCCCGTCCCAGGCCGTCGAGATGGTCCGCCGGCTCGGCTCGGTCACGCCCACCGCCGAGCTGGCAGCCGAACTGAACACAGCCGGGCTGGTCACCGGGAACGGCCGGCCGTTCGACGTCAAGGCCGTGCAGTGGATCCGCCACGCCTACAACATCCCGGCCCCGCCGCCGTATGCGGCCAGCGAGATCAGCGTCGCCGAGGCCGCCCGCCGCCTCGGCTGCAGCGCCGGCGTCATCTACTACTGGATCGAGTCCGCCCAGCTCGACGCGCGGCGCGGTCCTGGCAACCGGCTCTGCATCACCTGGAACGACCAGGCCGAGACCGCCTGCCGGCGCCGCATCGCCGAATCCGGGCACCTCAACCCGGCCGCCCGCCGCACCAGGCCACGCCGGGCCGCCGGATAGTGTCATCGTCACCTACCATGCTCACAGCAAGCGAACCCGCGAACCGGTCCAGCCAGCACAGGCTTGGCCAGCCGGAAACATCCCGACACGTGTCTGCAGGAGGGGCAGTATGAAATCACCGTCCCCGT
>DASYUT010000037.1 GCA_036000965.1 Actinomycetes bacterium | reverse complement strand
CGGGCGTGCATCTCCGCGCCGCCCAGCTCCTCGTCGCCGGCGTCCTCGCCGGTGGCCATCTTGACCAGCGGCGGGCCGCCGAGGAACACCTTGGCCCGCTCGGCCACCATGATGGTGTGGTCCGACATGCCGGGCACGTAGGCGCCTCCCGCGGTCGAATTGCCGAACACCAGCGCGACCGTGGGGATGCCGGCGCGCGACAGGCGCGTCAAGTTGCGGAAGACGGCTCCGCCGGGGATGAAGATCTGCGATTGGGTCGGCAGGTCGGCGCCGCCAGACTCGATGAGCTGCAGCAGCGGCAGCCGGTTGCGCTCGGCGATCTCCATCGCCCGCAGGGTCTTGCGCAGGCTGAAGGGGTTGGTGGCGCCGCCGCGCACGGTCGGGTCGTTGGCCACGATCACGCATTCGACGCCGCTGACCGCGCCGATGCCGGTGACCACGCTGGCGCCGACGTGGAAGTCGGTGCCCCAGGCGGCCAGCGGCGACAGCTCCAGGAACGGGGCGTCGCGGTCGAGCAGCAGCTCGATCCGCTCCCTGGCGAGCAGCTTGCCCCGCGCCCGGTGGCGGGCGACATAGCGCTCGCCGCCACCCGCCCTGCTCTGCGCGAGCTGCTGGGAGATCTCCTCGAGCAGCCGCAGGTTTGCGCTCCGGTTGGCGCGATAGGTCGCGGACGCCAGGTCGAGCCGGCTGGCCAGCACGCTCATAGTTACCGCAAGGTAACCACGCTGCCCCGGTGCGGTCCAGCAGCGCTGCGGGACCGGGTTGTGATCTTCAGCGCTTAATAGTGCTCTGTCAGGTCGCTCCTGTAGCCATGGAACTGCCACCTCGGTACGCTCCCCGGCATGGCCAGGCCCACGGCAGCATCGCCCCACGTGCTCGATCCGGCGACGCGGCGGCTGATCCTGCTCCTGCCGGCCGCCTTCCTGGCCCACGACTTGGGCGAGCTGGCCGGCAACGATGAGCTGAACCGTGCCGCCCGCGACCTGACCCGGCGAGTCCCGGTGCTGGCCGAGCGGGCCCTGCCCCACTTCACCACCAGCCGGGCCCAGGCGACCGTCGCCATCGGCGCCCTTGCCGCGAGCATGACCGTGTTGTCCTGGCGCGCCGCCCGGTCGACCCCCCGCAGCCCCACCATGACCGCCTACGCGGCGGTGACGCTGCTGCTGGGTGCGCACATACTTCCGCATACAGCCCAAGCCATCGCGCTGCGCCGCGTGCCGCCAGGACTGGCCGGCGGCCTGACGATCGCGTTGCCGTACTCGGTGCTCATGGTGCGTCGGCTCGTCCGGCACGGCCTGGTCGATCCAGGTGCCCTGGCGCGTGCCATGGCCGTGGGGGCGGTGCTGCTGCTCCCGGCCGTTTTGGGGGTGCGAGCCCTCGGCCGAGCGGTGGCGTAGTTGTCGGGGGGCCGCCCCAGCGCAGATACTCGGGGCCGTTTTTGGCCAGCGGGCCGCGGTGATCCCGCCCAATCGCCGCCAGGACCGGCCCGCCGAGCGTGGCGACCTGCCGGGCCAGCCCGCGTAGTCCGACCGCATCCGGAGGCGCGCTGGTGACCTGCACCGTGCCGCCCTGCTCGTCAAGCAGGCACACGTCCAACCGCCTGCGTGACAGATCCAACCCTGCGTGCAACATTGCCATGGGCCTCCTTCGGGCGAGATCCCTCGGTGACACCTGGGAGATTGCCACCGAGGAGGCCCTCTTCATGGCATTCAGTGGACCGGGCCGCGGTGCCGCTCAGGTTCGTGTCGATGGTCTGCGCCGTCACGCCTTCTCCCGGTGAGGGTCGATAGAACCGCGTACCGGATGGTCGGCGGCCCGCCGGATGCGCTGTGTCCAGTCGATGAACCTCTCGGTGTCTTCTCCGCGGTCCTCGGCGATGAAGTCCTCGGCCAGCCGATCGATGTCCTCGTTCGAGAACCCCGCGGCGAGTAGGGTCCGGCGGGCGTCGTTGGCAAGCAGGCGCGCGCTCTCGACCTCCGCGGCCTGTGGCTGCGGATAGCCGGGATCGGCTGTCGCTCCTCGCTTGACGCCCGCCAGCGGTCCTGGCGGGTACTCACGGTCGACCGAGGATAGCGCGGATCGAAGATCGTCCATCACGTCACCTTCCTGCGCTCAGGAGGAGATCTCGGATAGCGCTGGCGGACAGCGCCGACTTGGACAGGAACCCCGCGGCGGGGCTCGCCCCGATGAGGTCTGCGAAGTCTTCCGGGTGGTAGGTGGAGATCAGGATCACCGGCGCCTTGCCTCGCGTGGGTCGTCGTGTAGGCGGCGGGATCACGCCGCGCCTGCTCTGTGAGCAGTCCGCCGTCGCATCCCGGCGAGCACTGAGCCCACCAGGGTGAGGGCGACGAGCCCAGCAACCACCGAGTTCCACCGGACGCGGGTAATCGCAGCCCCCGTGGGTCCGGCGTCCCAGGGTATCGGGACCAGGTTCCAGGTCATGACGCCGTCTCCGAACTCCCACAGCGTGGGCGCCAGCAGCAGCCAGACCCCCACCGCCAGGGCGATCATGTAGGCCGGCATGGGGTTGCGTGCCGACCGGGCCAAGGTACCCGTCACCACCAGCAACATACCGCTCAGCGTCGCGCTGGCCACGCTCGGCGTGTCGCGCACGCCGTCCAGAAGATACGGCGATACCAGCAGCCAGACCCCCAGCACCTGCAACGCGACCGCCTGCGAGGCTCGTGGCCGCCGGCCAGGCGCACCGCTTGCCGGTCCAGCGGTCCCGGGCGCCGCCGGAACCGATCCCGCTTGTGTCTGACGCATTCCGCACCACCCCGGTGATCACTCGAGTCGTGTCTGTTGACGGTCCCAGCGTCGCCGCCACCGGGTCGGATGTCGTCGTGGCCAGCACCAAACTCCGGGTACCGCTAACCGGCATCCCAAGACGGCGGCCCGCCGGGAGCGCAGACGGGCGCTGGCGGTGAGGACATCCGGCCGCCGCCGGCGTTCGCGGTCATCGCGGGTGCGGGCCTGCTGGCCCGCGGAGTGGTGCAACGCATCCCGCGCAGCGCTTTGCAGCTCCTGGTGGGAACGCTGCTGTCGAGCTTCGGCACGTTCTGGGCGGTGCAGGGACTGGGGTCACCTGGCCGGCCAGCGACGCCGCGATCCTCGCCCTGGTCGGCTGATATCTGCTGGCGGCCGCCGGGTACGTCCGGCTGCTGCGCCGACACCTGGACGGGCTGCTTCCCCAGGAGGCGAACAGATGACCATGATCGTGGGCTGGCTCAGGGGTTTCGGCCGGTTCTGGTACGGCTTCATCATCGGCGACGACTAGACCGTGGCGGCGACGGTGGCGGCTGCGCTGGTGGTGACGTGGCTGCTGCATGCGGTGGCCGTGGCCGCGTGGTGGCTTCCGCCGCTGGCTGCCGTGGGCGTGGTGGGGCTGAGCCTTCGCCGCGGCGGCCGGTGAGCGAGCCGGGTACCTGCTGGCCGGTACCGCTGGACTGCAGCTGACGGGGGGTCATGATGGGCGCTGGCCGCGACGACGTGCGCCCGCCGGTGGGTGAACCTGCATGGCATGAAGATTGGCCACGCGCTGCTCGCCGGCGGCGCGGCCCGGGCCCGGTCCACCGGGTCCAGGGGCGTGGCGCTGGCGGTGCTGGCCACCGCGCGGTTGGTCGTCGCGCTGGACTACGCCA
>DASYUT010000036.1 GCA_036000965.1 Actinomycetes bacterium | reverse complement strand
CCAGCCGGTCGGCCAGCCGCCTGGCCTCCGCCGGCGGGAACGCCTCGTACAACGAGGCAGGCGTGTGGGTGTTCAAGTTGTCCTGGACCAGCACGACCTGCTCGGCGTCAGGGTAATGGACGTCGAGCAGCTCCTTGACGGGAGTGCGCCCAGTCGATCCGGGTGCGCCGCGCGCTGCAGGTGACGTGGCGCCAGCCACGCAGCGGCTCACACACCAGAAACACATTGCAGACGCCCTGCCGCTCGTACTCGTCGTCCTGTCGCGCCGAGCGCCCGGGTGCGACCGGTCGGGGCGGAGTGACCTCCGCCAGGAGCTGGCGGCTGGTCTCGTCCAGGCAGACCTGGGGCCGGTCCGGGTTGTAGGGTCGGGTATCGACCTCCAGCACGTCCTCCGTCCGCCAGACAAACTCGGCGTTGTGCTCCGGCGGGATGCACCAGCGCCCGGTCAGCCAGGGCTTGAGCCGGTTTGCTGCAAGGCCTGGCGGACCGTCTCATACGAGATCGTCTCCACGACCTCCAAGGCGACCAGCCGCTCGGCCAGCAGCCGCAACGTCCACCGTTTGCGGCCTTCGGGCGGGGCGCTGCAGGTCAGCGCGACCAGGTGAGCCTCCTGCTCGCCGTCGAGGGTGCGGCGGTACTCGCGCGCGGGCGCCTTGCGGTACAGGGCGGCGTCTAGCCCTGCTGCGACGTACTGCTGGCGGGCGCGGGCCACGGTGGCAGGGTGGACCTCCAGCGCGACGGCGATCACCTGGTCGGTCCAGCCGGGACCGGCCTGGCCCTGGTTGGCCTTGAGCAGGATGCGGGCATGGGTGAGGACATGGGCCGGGGCGGCCCCCTGCCCGGTCAGCGTGTGGAGCCGGGCGCGCTCCTGCTCGGACAGGACCACAATGTGCCGCTTGCGCATGCTCGGCCTCCTCCACCACCCGGGGGAACCCCCGCGACCTCAGGAGCATGAGACCGAACCATTCACTGCGCAACTCACGGCTGACGAGCTACTAGGTTGAGCCGGGGAGACGGGCCAGGGGCACCGCCCACAGCAGCCACCAACCCCCCTGCCACTCAACCGGCGTCCCGCTGGTCGAGCCGACACCTTACGCCCACCCACCATCAAGTCCGTCCTTGACTTCTCCCCCATAGGATGCTCAGAACCCGGCGTGCGCCGTTTGGGCGCACGGGCTCAAGCAAGCCCTGAAGGCGTCCAGGTCAGGGATGCAGACGTGCTGGTTCACTGCCGGTGCCGTCTGGGAGGCGGCGTCGGCAGTGCGTGTGGATGAGACGGACTGCGGTGGGTTGGTCCGCTGTCCCGGGTCCCGTGTCGAGGACGATCGCTTGGTGGCGGGTCGCCTTGCGGGTGGCTGTGATCCACAGCTCCCACTCGTCGGGATGTTGCGGTTCCCGGTCGGCGTGGAGCAGCAGGTCGCCGCAGCGCGGGCAGCGCCCGCGCTGTTGCCGGAGAAGCCGCAGCCTGGCCCGGTCCAGCGGGGGTCTCCCGCGACGTCGCCGGGCCGCCCAGTAGTCGGCCAGGGCCGGGTCGTCTGGTGAGGCCCACCCCTTGACCAACGTGTGCCGGGTGATCTTCGTCCAGGCGAATTTGAGCAGGTAGGCGCCGCTGTCGCGGTCGCCGAACACCCAGCGGTCTCGTCTGGAGGAGTTGAACGCGCCGAAGTACCGGGCGATGATCCAGCGCTTCGACTTGTGCGGATGGGTCCACTTCGCCCACTTGTAGGTGAGCTCCCACACGTAGCTGTCCAGCTCGTTGAACACCCGGGCGGATACCGCGTGCCGGTAGTAGGCCGACCACCCGCGGATGATCGGGTTGAGCCGGATGAGGACCATCTGGGCGTTGTGCCCGCGCAAGGCCCTCATCTCGGTGGCCAGCCGTTCCCGGACCCGTGTCACGGCCGCCTTGCTCGGCTTGGTCAGCAGCTTGCCGCGGTAGCGCCGGATGTTGAACCCCAGGAAGTCCACCCCATCGTCGAGGTGCACGATGCGGGTCTTGTCTTCGTTGAAGCTCAACCCCCGAGCTGCCAGCCACCCGGCCAGCCGCGCCTTGACCTGCTGCGCCTGCTCACGCGAGTGACACAGGGCGAGCAGATCGTCGGCGTACCTGATCACCACCGGTGAGCCCGGTCTCGCGCTTCCGGCATCTCGGTGCCCATCAGCCTGATACCGGACTCCGGCGGCCTGCTCCATCCCGTGCAAGGCCACGTTCATCAGCACGGGACTGATCACCCCGCCTTGCGGGCTGCCCCGCTCGGTCGGAGCGAACCGACCTTGGTCGATCACCCCCGCTTGCAGCCACTGCTCGATCCGTCCCCGGGCGGGGAACGACCCGAGCTGACCGAGGAGGTGGGCATGGTCGATCTGGTCGAATGCGGCGGCCAGGTCCGCGTCAAGCGCCCACTGCCGTCGGCAGGTCGCGCCGCGTGCGGTCACGAAGATGGCCTGCATCGCGTCCTGGCAGCCGCGGCCCGGCCGGAACCCATACGATCGGGACTCAAACCGGGCCTCCCACTCGGGTTCCAGCGCACCCACCGTCAGGGCCTGAAGCGCCCTGTCGGCGATCACGGGAATCCCGAGTCCGCGCCGCTTTCCGTTCGCCTTCGGGATGAACACCCGCTTGACGGGCTTGGGTCTCCACACGGTCGCGCCATGCTGGAGCCAGGCGGCCATCTCGGCCTTCTCCCACGCCCCCAGCACGACCCTGCCGTCGACCCCCGCCGTCTTGCGGTCAGCGTTTCGCTCCGTCACCCGCCGCACGCTCAGCAACGCGTTCGCGCGGGAACGGAGCAGCAGCTTCTGCAGATTGCGGACCCGCTTCAGGTCCCCTGCCTGTGTCGCCGTGAAGCTCCGCTGCCGCAGCCGCCGTACGTCGCCCTCGACCTGACGCCACGCCACCGCGTCCCAGTCCAAGACGTCGCCCTCAGGTCCGTTCACCGTCACGGTGTCCAACTTGCCCATCGGCTCTGGCGTCCCCGTTCACCTGGTCTCCACAGGCTCACCTGACCCACGTCAGCGCCCTTTCGAGCCGGGCATCCGCCCGTATCCGACCAGTTACCCGGGACCCGTCCGGCGGAGGTGCCAGCACTCCGGTTCCCGGTTCCTGCTGCCCTTTCGGCTGTCGGCATTCGCTTCTTGGGCCATCCTGCGCCCGCTGGGGAGTTGCACCTCCCTCACGGTCGGCCTACCGGACCACAACGCTGCATCCGGACCCCATCGGGGTTGTCGTGTTGCACATGAGCAAGCCGCGACCGGGCAGGGCGCCCCCTTGACCCCGGGGACGGTGGTGCGCTCCCGGCCGGCGACGATCCTCCGGCCGGCACCCGCCGCTCTGCTGCGGCCAGTCCCTACGGCCCCGCTGCAACATCCCATCGGCGGGGGTCACCTTCACGAGGCGTCATCGGGGGTTCACTCGCGTTCGCCCATCCCTCCGGGCGGGCAAGATGCCGCCCGGAGCCGGGAAGCCGGATCGCATCCCGGCGGTCTTCTCCTCGCCTGCGGCCCCCGGATGGAACGAGAGCCCTTGGGCTTCTACCCCGGGCTTCGCACCCCGCAGTCACCCGCGACGCACGCCGAGGCGGAGACAGGCCATCGCGCACTGGCCCGGGTACTACACCCTCGACATCGACATCAGCCGAACCTCCAGTGGTGCCTCCCACTTGAACTCATGCACCCTCACGTCGCACGTCGTCGCTGGTGGCCTCCATCACCACCCGGGTCACCCCAAGCGCACCCAGCCGGTCGGCCAAGACAAGCAGCGACCGCGTCATCGTCTGGTAGGTCGTGACCTCCTGCATCCGCCTGCCTGAGCTGCCCTGGCCAGGAACCCGCACCCATGCCACCAGCATCGCCTTGCCGATGTCCAGCGCAGCGACCCGCTCGATGAGCTCCTCGGTCTCTTGGGTCTCCTCCAGCATCCAGCCTCCCAGGCAGCGGCCGTGCACCAGCGTGGCTGGCTGCCCGCGGGAGCCGCAAGGACAAGTGCGAATCTGATCCGCGTGCTCAAGGCGACAGTGAAGGGCCCCTGGCGCGGCTCCCAGCGCCCGGCTGAGCTACGACCTGAAGCGATCAAGGGCTTCCGGCGTCGGCGGGCAACCAGCCCCATTTTCACCCGGGAACGGGCGTCCGCGCAGGACATTGGGGGCTGAGCTGCAAGGACGACACCAGACAGCACACGATGGACGACTGGCCGCTGTCTTGTAGTCTGCTGCTCGCGCCGCTAATGACTCCCCTTGATTACGTTGTATGTCACTTGCCTGGCGGGTGGAACGGGCCGACAGGGAGTTGCTGGCAAGGCTGTGAGTGCTCCCCCGGGGGCAGTGCGTGGGAAGGGGCGGTCCGTTCAGCTGGGATCAGACGTGACCGTGTCCGCCGCCTCCCCGGTAGCCGCCCCGCCCCGGCCCCGTGCGGCTCCCCCCGACTGGCTCAGGATCAGCCGGTCGCGCAGCCGGTCGGGCAGGCGGGCGACGATGGCGGTGATCCGGGCGTCGGTCCCCACAAGGTAGCGGGCGCGCGGCCGACGAATCGTCAGCGCCCTTGCGACGACCGTCGCGACCTGGTCGGCCGGCATGCCCCGGGCTGCGTTACGTAGCGCGCCGGTCTTGGCCGCGGCGATCGCCCGCCCATACAGGTGCTCCGCCTGAGCCGGCAGCGTCTGCTGGAGCCGCTCGGCCGCGGCGATCGACGTCTCCCAGATCGGGGTCGCCACCGCACCCGGCTCCACCAACACCACCTCGATGCCCCACGGGGACAGCTCCAGCCGCAGCGTGTCGCTCCACGCGCGCAGGGCGAACTTGGAGACGTGGTAGGGGCCGGTCATCGGCGCCACGATGCGGTCCCCGATGGAGCCCAGGTTGACGATCCGGCCTCGGCCGCGACGCAGCAGCGGCAGCAGCGCCTGGGTGACCGCATGCTGGCCGACGACGTTCACCTCCAGCTGGCGGCGCAGCTCGGCTGGGGGCAGGAACTCCAGCGGCGCGGCCACGGCAATCCCGGCGTTGTTCACCAGCCCAGCCAGGCCGCGGTCGCCGACCTCGCCGCTGACCAACTCGGCGGCGGCGGCCACCGCGTCCGGGTCGGTGATGTCCAGCAGCGCAGGCACGACACGCTCGCCGACTTGGTCGCGCAGTTGCGCGGCGTCCTCGGGGCGCCGTACTCCGGCGACCACACGAAACCCGTCGTCCACGAGCCGCCGGACGACGGCCGCGCCGATGCCCTTCGATGCCCCGGTGACAACCACCATCCGTGCGGTGCCGGGTTGCTCAAGGTCCACGTGCGGATCCTTGCTCGACGTCATGTCGACCGACTCGAACACTACGCTTCTCAAGCACACTCATGAGAGCTCGACCCCCCATCCTCCTTGTGGGCAGAGCACCAGATCGGAAATCTTGTGCTCGACCCGAACTCGCTCGTCGAGCTGTCTGGCTTGCTTGATCATCCGCTTGGTCATCCAGACGATCCGACGGGTCCTTCTGGTTCCGTCTGGATCGACGGCGCACCCGACGTGAGCAGGGCAGATCCGTCTGGAGCCGACCAGTCCGACGCAGAGCGCCAGTCTACGGATCTGGCGGCTTCTGCCTCCGACGCTTGGTTCAACCGGGCCCAGCCGCAGCAGCCCTTGCCAGAGATTTGCCAGAAACTGCGCCACACGCGACCGCACCACACCCCACAACGCCGACCGCGACCGCGCAGTTCACCTCAGCGATTGTGCGGCGACGCGAGGTTGGCTATGCCATCGAGAAGGGGCACCGTTTGTAGGCGGGTTCGGGCACCGGTTGGTGGTCGAGGGGTCGGGAAATGTCGATGAGGTTGGGCACCACGTCAGCCTGGCCCGGGGCAGCCGGTCGGCGTTCGATCGGCTCCCTCGCGAGGCAACCTTCATCCCAGGAACGTCGCGGTTGTCGCCACGAACCGGTCAGCGTCATCGAGCCACGGATAGTGGCCTGCTTCTGGTTGAACGACGAGCTCGGCGTTCGGGAACAGCTCGGCGAATTCGGCCACGACGCTCGGAATCGTGTTCAGGTCGACCTCTCCGGCAAGCAGCAGCACCGGCGCGTTGAATGCGGCGAGTGCCGCGCGGGTGGCCTCCGGGTCGAAGGCGCCCTCAGCGCCGAAGGCGGCCGCGGCTTCCTTGTTCCGATGGCCGTCCTGGGCCGCCTGGTGGGCTTGTGCCGCCGCATCCCATCGGCCGTAGAAGAAGGGCTCGATGGCCTTCCAGCTGTCGTCGGTGGCGTTGCCGGCCACGATTGCTTCAAGAGCTGCGAAGGCCGATCCGAACCAGGGCTCGTCCTTGCGGAGCCGCGCGGTCTCACGCCGGGCCTCCCCGGTGGCCGCGATGCCGACGGCCATGGTGCTCGGGGTGATCAGAGCGAGCTTGCCGACGCGTTCTGGGTGCCGGGCCACATACAGCGCCGCGAGGTTCGCGCCGGCGCAGTGCGCGAGCAGGTCCAACCGGTCAAGATCAAGGTGCTCGCGCAGAGCCTCGACATCATCGACAAGCCGGTCACAGCGGTAGGAGGCGGCATCCTCCGGTATCGCGGACTGGCCGGTGCCCCGATGGTCCACCATGATCAACTGCCGATGCGCCGACAGGCCGCCGAGTTCACCGAGGTAAACGGAGTCCTGCATCGGGCCGCCCGGCAGGCAGATCACCGGGATGCCCTCTCCGAACACGTGGTAAGCGAGGTCGGTTCCATCAGGTGCGGAGAAGGTAGGCATGGCGAAGATCCTGTCAGCGGCATCCCGACCAAGGCAACCGATTATCCCGACGGGTTGCACAGGCCCCCCGTCCGCCGGGTCACCCCGTACTTGTGCTCCAGGGCCCTGCCCGACATGCCTGCTCGGGAGTCGCGACGGATCGCCGCGTACAGTTCGACCTTGGACTGCCGCGGCACCCGTGCCTCCTCGCGATGCAGAAGCCCTGGATGCTGTCACCAAGGCCCCCAGTGGTGTCAAAACTCATCGACATCACTTTCGGCGCCAAGAGGCCGCGGTCAGAACTCATCGACAAACGCGGTCACTTCTCACTGACAGAGCCACGAGGTCCCGCACAGTGCCGTGAACCACCCGAACGTCAATGGTAAAGATGGGGTCGCTTACCGCCTGGAACGATCCTGCCGGGCCCGGCCGATGGTTGCTGTCCTGGGCGCCGAAGGACCGGGAACGCAATACGGCGTCGGCGCCCGGACGAGACCGCAGCAACTCGGCGCCGCCCGCCAGCAGATCGCCAGCAACAGCGCAGGAAAGGACCACAGGCGACACCGCGCCGCAGGACCCCCGATCCCGGCTCACCTCTGGTGATGCGAGGTTTCATGGGGTGGGGGAGGGGTGCGCGAACCGGCGCGCATTCGTTCACACGGCAGAGGTCGCTGGAGCGAAACCAGCTACGCCCACCAGCGGAAACGCTCCAGTCCCGACCCCCGAGAACCGCCGCTGTCAGCATGGTTGTCAGCAAACGACCTTGCGCGGTCGGTATAGCGCTTTCTGTGGTGACCGGGTTGACCGTTCGGTCGCGGATCTCGCGAGCCTGTGAGGATCACCTTCACTACCGTCGAGCCTGTGAGGATCACCTTCTGTCCCGTCAAGGCCGGCCCTGCGGCGGCCGTCCTCGGCCGGCAGCCTCACCACCGGAAACCGGGGATCGGCCTCACCCGCCGAGAGCCGAGTAGGCGACACCCATCACGACGGGGGCGAGGTGCTTCCGGGCTCAAGGACGCAGGTACGTCGAATGGACGATATCAAGTCCGGCGAAGCACGCGTAGGGTCCAAGAAGTCTGACCGCCTTGAAGGAGGTGCG
>DASYUT010000035.1 GCA_036000965.1 Actinomycetes bacterium | reverse complement strand
GCCAGGATCAGGTGGATGCCGAGGCTGCGGCCGACCCGGCCGACGGCCACGAGCAGGTCGAGGAAGTCGGGCCGGTTGGCCAGCAGCTCGCCGAACTCGTCGACCACCACGACAAGGAACGGCATCGGGGGCAGCCTGGGGTCGACCTTCCGCGCGGCGTGGTACTGCCCGATCCCGTCGAGGTTGCCTGCCCGCCTCAGCAGGCGCTGGCGCCGCTCCTGCTCGCCCTGGAGGGCGGCCCGCATGCGGTCGGCCATGGAGAGGTCCGCCTGCAGGTTGGTGATCATGCCGGCCCCGTGCGGGAGCCCGGCCAGGTCGGCGAAGGCGGCGCCGCCCTTGAAGTCGACGAACACGAAGTTGAGGAGGTCGGGCGGGTGGGTGAGGGCGAGCCCGGCGACGATGGTGCGCAGCAGCTCGCTCTTGCCCGAGCCGGTCGCCCCGATGACCAGACCGTGCGGGCCCATGCCGCCGTCGGCGGCCTCCTTGAGGTCCAGGACGACCGGGTCGCCACCGGACCGGACGCCGATGGGCACTCGGAGCAGCTCGGACCGTGGTCGCGGGCGCCAACCGGCCGCCGGGCCGGCGAGGTCACAACCGGCCGCCGGGCCGGTGAGGTCGCAGCCGGCCCGGTCGAGCAGGTCGAGGACGCGCACGCTGGCCGGGTCGAGCAGGTCGAGGAGGCGCACGCCGGCCGGCGGGCCGGTGTGCCGGGCTCCGCGTCGGTCGAGCCGGAGCGGGGCCATGCGTCGGGCGACCGTCCCGCACCAGGCGATCCCGCCGTCGTCGGCGACGACCCCGCCGGTGCGGCGGCCACGAGAGCCGGCCTCCTCCAGCTCGAGGCCGCCCGCCTCGGAGAGCCGGATGCGGGCGCCTAGCTCGGCGGGCTCGTCGGCTCGGCCGGCGGCCAGGCAGACCACGGTGGCTCCGACCTCGGCGGCCCGGTCGAGCAGCTCCCCGACGACCGGCAAGCGTGCTTCGGGAGCCAGCCGGGAGAACCCGTCGAGCAGCACCAGGAGGTGCGGGGCGGCCCACTCGCACAAGGCGCGCTTGCCTGGGGCGCCTGAGGCCCACCGGTCGGGGCCGCTCGCCGACGCGGTGCCGGGGCCGGCACCGGCATCGGCACCGTATGACGCGCCGGCGCGGGCGAGCCGCTCCAGCCGGGGGCGCGCCTGGACCTCCAGCAGCGCGGCGAGCCTGGCCGGACCCGAGGCGAGCAGGCAGTCGGGCAGCCCCGGGCCGGCCTCCAGGGACGGCAGGCGGGCGTGCGGCAGCCACTTGAGCCAGTCCCAGGCCGCCTCCCCACCCGCTGTCACCGAGGCCAGGATGCGCAGGTCGTCAGGGGCGTGAACGGCGGCGAGCTGGCAGACCATCGCCCGCGCGAGCGCGCGGACGGGGCCGGGCGGCCCGGTGACGGCCACGACGCCGAGATCGCGGAGCGCCAGCGTCACCGGGACGTCCGCCACCCGCGCTCGGCCGGCGACCAGCTCCTCGGCGGCGGCCAGCAGCTCGGGGTCGTGCCCGGCCAACGGCCCGCCCTGCTCGAGGCGGACCGGGCAGGCCAGGGCGACCGGTCCGCGACCGACCCGGACGGTCAGGAAGTCGTCGTCGCCCGGCCGGCGCTCCCAGAGCCGCGCAGTACGGCCCACCAGCGCGAGCAGCCCGGGCAGGTCCGGGTGCAGCAGCTCGGCGGCTCGTCGCTGGGCGACGGCCACCTGGTCCAGCCGGGACCGGACGCCGTCCAGATAGGCCAGGTAGCGGGCGCGGTCCCGGATCCTGGCGCGACGCTCGCGCAGGCGCGGCGCGAGCCCGGTGGCGACCGCGAGCAGCACCATGCCGGCGACGACGGCGAGGAGCAGCACGCCGCGACGCACGGGGAGCAGGAGGAGCACGCCGACCGACCCGGCGCTGCTCGCGACCGGGAGCAGGGACACCAGCCAGCCGCCTCCCGACCCGGCGGGGCGTGCGGGGGGTGCGGCCACGGCGACCTCGACCCCGGCGCCCGGGACGGGTGGGGGATGCTGCCGCGCGGGGCGGTAGAACTCGAACACCTGGCTGTCCACCCGGCGGACGCTACCGCGCCCGCGCGGCAGCATCCCCCACCCGGCTGGATCTGTGGACAACCGGGGCCGGCTGCGGCGCACGCATGCCGCGCCGACGGCCAGAATCGGCCCGACGGCTGGGGCCCGCCTGGCGGCGGGCCGTCTGTCCATTCCGCCCGGCAGGTTCGCCCAACGGCTGGGGCCCGCCTGGAGGCGGACGGTCTGTCCAGTGCGCGCGGCAGGTTCGCCGGGCGGCTCAGGGCAGCATGATGGTCTGGAAGGCGTAGGGCTCGCGGCGGAAGCCGAGGCGCTCGTAGAGGGCGACCGCCGCGGTGTTGAAGTCGTTGACATACAGCGACAGGGTCGGGTGGCGTTCGAGCGCAAGCGTGCAGCAGGCCGCCATCGCCGTGGTGGCCACCCCCCTGCCGCGGAGCTCGGGCGGGACGTACACGCCCTGGATCTGGGCGGTGTGCTCGCTCGCGCAGCCGACGTCCATCTTGAACACCAGCCTCCCGCCCAGCTCGTGGACGTAGGTCCAGCCCCGCTCGGTGAGCACCCGGACCCGGCGCCGGTACCCGGCCGGGTCGCGGGCCAGCGGGTCCTCCCCCATCTCCTCGTGGTACATGGCGGCCGACAGGTGGAGCACGGTCTCCTCGTCGGACCGGGTGGCCAGCCGGGCCCTGCCCCATGGCCGGGGGCTGCCGGCGGGGCCGACGGATGGGCCGGCGGCGAGCTGCCCCGGACCCAGGGTGTAGACGTACTGGGTGGCGCGCACCTCGCGTGGGCGCGGGTAGGTGCCGGCGACCAGCCGCCACAGCCGCTCGATGGCGTCGCGCTCCCCGACCAGCATCCGGGTCGGGGCCGGGCCGGAGGCGGCCGCCGCCAGCGCGTCGCACACGGCCGGGTCGTCGACCGCGGGGACCACGTTGGGGCCGAGGTGGAGCACGCCGTGAAGCCTGGCGTGGCCGTCGAACGCGCCCCAGAGCGGGCTCCAGCTGGTCGGGCCGAGGGCGCCGTCGTTCAGGATCCTGCTGGCGATGAACACGTCCCGGACCGGGTTGCGGCCGAGGAAGTCGAGCACGCCCACCTCGTCGTTGCGGCCGAGCGCCCGAAGCTCGAGGCCGGGCGGCGCCGCCTCGCTTCGCACCCGGGCCTGGCGCATCTACCCGCGGACGACCTCGGCCGGGCCCGACTCGGCACCGCCCGCTCTGAGCTCCTCGGCGAGCGTCTTGGCCTCGTGCATGAGGGCGTCGACGATCTCGTCCTCGGGGACCGTGCGCACGACCTGGCCGTGGCGGAAGATCTGCCCCTTGCCCTTGCCCGAGGCGACGCCGATGTCGGCCTCCCTGGCCTCGCCGGGGCCGTTGACGATGCAGCCCATGACCGCGACCCGCATCGGCGCGTCGATCTCCCCCATGCGTTCCTCGACCGCGTTGGCCAGCTTGAACACGTCGACCTCGGCCCGGCCGCAGGAGGGGCAGGCGACCAGGTCGAGCTTCTTGGGCCGCAGGCCGAGGGCGCCCAGGATGGCGTTGCCGGCCTTGACCTCCTCGACCGGGGGGGCGGTGAGCGACACCCGGATGGTGTCGCCGATGCCCTCGGCGAGCAGCGCACCGATGCCGACGGCCGACTTGACGATGCCGTCCTTCGGGGTTCCGGCCTCGGTCACGCCGAGGTGGAGCGGGTAGTCGCACCTGGCCGCGAGCAGCCGGTAGGCGGCGATCATGGTGGCCGGGTTCTGGTGCTTGACGGAGATCTTGACGTCGCCGAAGCCGACCGACTCGAGGATGCCGAGCTCGAACATGGCCGACTCGACCAGCGCCTCCGGGGTCGGGCCGCCGTGCTTGGCCAGGATCTCCTTCTGCAGGGACCCGGCGTTGACGCCGACCCGGATCGGCACCCCGCGGGCGGCGGCCTCCTGCGCGATCAGCTTCACCTTGTCGTGCTTCTTGATGTTGCCGGGGTTGATGCGCACGCCGGCGCAGCCCGCCTCGAGTGCGGCCATCGCGTACTTCCACTGGAAGTGGATGTCGGCCACGACCGGGACGGTCGAGTGGCTGGCGATGGCGGGCAGCGCCGCGGCGTCGTCGGTGTCGGGCACCGCGACCCGGACGATGTCGCAGCCCGTGGCGGCCAGCTCGGCGATCTGCTGCAGGGTGGCGTTGACGTCGGCCGTCTTGGTGATCGTCATCGACTGGACGCTGATCGGCGCGCCGCCGCCGACCGGCACCCCGCCAACGTGGATCCTGCGAGAACGGCGGCGCCCCACCCCGGCTGCCAGGTCGGTCATCTCGAGCGGGAAGGCCACGGAAGCGAGCTCCTTTGCCGGGCCCAGACCCCGAGCGGGCCCGGGCGGTTGCCACGTGCTCCTTGAAGTTGCCACGTGCTACTTGAACGGGTTGGCGATCGGGTTGGTGATGTCGAGCCAGACCAGGCTGACGGTGAGCATGACGAGCAGGATGACGATGCCGGCGGCGACCGGTGCCACCTTGCGCAGGTCGACCGCGCGTCCGGTGGCCTTCTCCCAGAGGAGGAAGCCGAGGTAGCCGCCGTCCATCGGCGGGATGGGGAGCAGGTTGAACAGGCCGACGAAGACGTTGAACTGGATGAGCAGGAGCAGGAAGGCGATCCACTGGTTGGCCGCGATCGCGTAGCCGGCGAACTTGGCGATGCCGACGATGCCGTACACCCCGCCGCCGCCCGCGCCGTCACCGCCGCCGGTGCCAGCGCCAGGCTCGGGCCCGCGGAGACGCTCGAGGAGCCCGGGGCCGATCCTTGCCAGGCCCTTGACCGAGCCGGTGACCAGCTCCCAGAACAGCGACCCGGTCTGTTGGACGCCCGTGACCGGCCCGAGCCGGCGCTTCTCGGCCGAGCCCTTGACGCCGAGGAACCCGCGCGTCCTGCCGTCCTGCTGGTACCGCACGGGCGTGAGGGTGGTGGTGCGCCGCTCGCCGCCACGCTCGTAGGCGACCTGCACCGGCCGGCCCGCCTTGTCGGCGAAGGCGGTCCGCAGCTCGTCGAACCCGTCCACCGGGCGGCCGTCCACGGCCACGACGCGGTCGCCCGCCGCCAGCCCGGCGGCCTTGGCCGGCGCCGCGACGCCGTTCGGCGCGGTGGCCACCACCTCGCTGATGCGGGTGGTCACCGTGTCCAGTCCGACCGCCACCAGCACGAGGTAGATCAGCAGCAGCGCGACCAGGAAGTGGGTGATGGACCCGGCCGAGAGCACGATCGCCCGCTGCCAGGCCGGCTTGTTGCGGAACTGCCGCTCCGGCGGGGTCGGCTCGGGCTGGGGCGGCTCCGGCTCCAGGGTCTCGGCGACCACGGTGCCGGTGCTCGCGCCGGGGCGGGGGGTCAGGTGCTTCGGCTGGGGCCGGCCGCGCCGGTCCTCCTCCAGGAAGTTGCCGTCGCTCTCGTAGGGGCTCATGCCCGCGATCTTGCAGAAGCCGCCCAGCGGCAGCGCCTTGAGGCCGTACTCGGTCTCGCCGCGGCGGAACGACCAGACGGTCCTGCCGAAGCCGAGGAAGAAGCGCTCGACCTTCATCCCGAACAGCTTCGCGGTCACGAAGTGGCCACCCTCGTGGAAGAAGATGGCCAGCATCAGGGCGAAGACGAACAGCAGGATGCCGAGCAGGCTACTCATGCGATCTCCCGGGTGCGGAACAGTCCTCGACCAGTGTACGGGCCAGGTCGCGAGACCACTGCTCGGCGCCGAGAACGGCGTCGAGGTCCAGCTCGGCGGGCTGCTCGTGCTCGGCCAGGACCCCGGCCACCACCTCGGCGATCCCCGGGAAGGGCAGGCGCCCGGCCAGGAACGCCGCCACCGCCTCCTCGTTGGCCGCGTTCAGCACCGCGGGCGCGGTGCCCCCGGCCCGCCCGGCCTCCACGGCCAGCTCGAGCAGCGGAAAGGTGACCAGGTCCGCGGGTGCGAACTCGAGCGTGACCGCTCTGGTCCAGTCGATACGCCCGACCGGCTCGGCCGACCGCTCGGGCCAGCCGAGCGCGAGGCCGATCGGCAGCCGCATGTCCGGCATGGAAAGCTGCGCGATCGTGGCGCCGTCGGTGAACTCGACCATGGCATGCACGATGCTCTGCGGGTGGACGACGACCTCGATGCGGTCGAAGGGGATGCCGAACAGCAGGTGCGCCTCGATCACCTCGAGGCCCTTGTTCAGCAGCGTGGCCGAGTTGACGGTGATGACGGGGCCCATCGCCCAGGTCGGGTGGGCCAGGGCCTCGGCGGGGGTCACCTCGGCCAGCTCGGCCGCGGTCCGCCCCCGGAACGGCCCACCCGACGCGGTCACCAGCAGCCTGGCCACCTCCCCGGCCCGGCCCGCGCGCAGGCACTGCGCCAGCCCGGAGTGCTCGGAGTCGACCGGGACGATCTGGCCCGGCCGGGCCAGCCGGGTCACCAGCGTCCCCCCGACGATGAGGCTCTCCTTGTTGGCCAGGGCGAGCCGCCGGCCCGCCCGGAGCGCGCACAGGGTCGGGCCGAGCCCGACCGACCCGGTGATCCCGTTCAGCACCACCTCGGCCCCGTCGCACGCGGCCAGGCTCGCGACCGCCTCCGGGCCGACCTCGAGGCGGCAGCCGGGTGGGAGGTCGCGGGCCAGCTCGGCCGCCTGGTCGGGGTCGACCAGGGCGACCACGGCCGGGCGCAGCTCGCGCGCCTGCGCGGCCAGCAGGGCCGCGGAGCGGCGCGCAGCCAGCGCGACCACCCGGAAGCGCCCCCCGGACCCGCGCACCACGTCAAGGGCCTGCACCCCGATGGACCCGGTCGACCCGAGCACCGCCAGCCCGGTCCCGCCGCTCACCCGGCGGCTCCCTGGGACGGCGCCGGGAGGGCGACGGTGCGGGACGGCGCCGGGAGGGCGACCGTGCGGCCGGGCCGGCCGGCCGTGGTGCGGAGCTGGCCGCAGGCGGCGTCGATGCCGGTGCCCCGGTTGGCCCGCACGCTCACCGGCACGCCGGACTCGGCCACCGCGTCGCGGAACCGGCGCACGGCCGAGCGGGACGGCGCCGAGAACCCGGTGCCCGGGGTCGGGTTGTAGGGGATGACGTTGACGTGGGCGGCGTGCCCGCCGGTGCCCGGGACCCGCAGGGGCGCCAGCAGGCGGCCCAGCCTGCGGCCCTGGTCGACGCTGTCGTTGACGCCCCGCATGAGGGCGTACTCGAACGACACCCGCCGCCGGGTCGCCTCGACGTAGCCGCCGACCGCGTCGAGCAGCTCGGCGATCGGCCACGACCGGTTCGCCGGCACGAGCCGGTCGCGCAGCTCGTCGTCGGCCGCGTGGATCGACACGGCGAGGTTGACCGCGAGCGGCTCGGCGGCCGCCCGCCGGATGCCGGGCACCAGACCCACGGTGGAGACGGTGATCGCGCGGGCGGACAGGCCAAAGCCCTCGTGCAGCCGCCGGGCGGCGCCCCAGGTCGCGGTGGGGTTGGCGAACGGCTCGCCCATCCCCATGAACACGACGTTGGTGAGGTGGACGGGCGCCGAGGGGTGCGGCCGCAGCCCGGGGAGGGCGGCCCAGACCCTGGCCACCTGCTCGACCACCTCCCCGGTGGACAGGTTGCGGGTGAACCCGAACTGCCCGGTGGCGCAGAACGTGCACCCCATCGCGCAGCCGGCCTGGGTGGAGATGCAGACCGTGGCCCGCCCGGCCCGCCCGGCCCGCCCGGCCCGCCCGGTCCGGCCGCTCCCGGGCGCCTCCCAGTCGTCGGGGTCCAGCGCCTCTCGCCGGGCGTCTCTGACCTTCGCTCCCCCGGCGTCGCCGGCCTTAGGCGGGTAGAGCATCAGCACCGACTCGACGCTGTCGCCGCCCCCGAGCCCGAACAGGAACTTGTGGGTCCAGCCGCCGTCCCCAGCCTGGTGGCGCCGCGGCTCGAGCCCGGTCCCGGCCAGCCGCTCCGACAGCCGCTCCCGGAACCCGGCGGGCAGGTCGGTCATCCCGCGCGGGTCGGTGACCCGGCGCCGGTCGAGCCAGTGCCCGAGCTGGCGGGCCCGGTAGGGGGGCTCGCCGGACTCGGCGACCAGGGCCGCCAGGTCGGAGGGGGCCAGGTCGTAGACGGAGCCGAGCGCGCTCACGACCTGCCGACCAGCGAGAAGAGGGCCAGGACGTAGTAGAGGGCCGGGGCCATGAACAGCAGCGCGTCGATGCGGTCGAGCATGCCGCCGTGGCCGGGCAGGATCGAGCCCATGTCCTTGACCGCGAGGTCGCGCTTGAGCATCGACTCGGACAGGTCCCCGAGCGGGGCCGCCACGCAGGCGACCGCGGCCAGGGTAAGCCCGGAAGGAAGCGTCCATGGCTGCCACAGGGGCAGCGCGAAGGCGCCCACGGCCAGGCAGACCAGGGTGGCGCCGGCCGCGCCCTCCCACGACTTGTTCGGCGAGACGTGGGGCGCGAGCGGATGCCGTCCGATCAGCACGCCGGTCGCGTAGGCGGCGGTGTCGTAGGCCACCACGACGAGCGCGTAGCCGATGACCGCGCCGACGTAGTGGTCGGCCCGGCTGACGACGAGGGCGAGGTGGGCGGCGAGGAACGGCACGTACAGCACGGCGAACACGGTCGCGGCCACGTTGCGGGTGACCTCGGTGCGCCCCGGGTCCACGAGGTACCAGAAGAAGGCGCCCAGCAGCGCCACCATCAGCCCGAACGACAGGGCGGCTGGCCCCTTGGCATAGGCGCCGACGACCAGGAGCACCGCCATCGGGAACACCACCGGGCGGGCCGGGCTGGTGGCCCTGGCCCGCAGCACGTTCACCAGCTCGACGAGGGCGAGCAGGACGATCCCGAGCAGGAACGCGATGAACACCGGGGGCGAGAGCACCAGGGCGGCGATGAGCGCGCCGCCGAGCCCTGCGCCGGTCGCGATCGCCAGGCGGAGGTTCCTGCCGGCCGCCCGCCTGCGCCGCGGGGCAGTCCCGTCAGCCGGCACGGGACCTCCGGCCGGGTCGAGCGGCGGGTTGTCAGCCACGACGCGCCCGCCCCCGGTTCCCGACCACGAGCACCTCCTCGCCGGCACCTGCAGCGCCGGTCAGACCTCGAGCAGCTCCTGCTCCTTGTGCTGGAGCATGCTGTCGACCTCGGCGACGTACTTGTCGGTCACCTGCTGCAGGCGCTGCTCGGCCCGGCGCAGCTCGTCCTGGGAGATCTCCGCGTCCTTCTCCAACCGCTCCAGTGCGTCCTTCTCGTGCCTGCGGACGTTGCGGATGCTGGTGCGCGCCTCCTCGGCCCGGTGCCGGGTGAGCTTCACGTACTCCTTGCGGCGCTCCTCGGTGAGCGGCGGGAACGACAGCCGGATCACCTGCCCGTCGTTGGACGGGTTGATGCCCAGGTCGGAGTTGCGGATGGCCTTCTCGATGGCGGCGGTCGCGTTGCGGTCGTAGGGGGCCACCACGAGCAGGCGCGCCTCCGGCGCCGAGATCGAGGCGAGCTGCTGCAGCGGGGTCGGGGTGCCGTAGTACTCCGCCGTGAGCCGGTTGAGCAGCGCCGGGTTCGCCCGGCCGGTGCGGATGCCGCTGAACTCCTCCTTGGCCACCTCGATGGCCTTGCGCATCTTGCTCTCGGCCTGTTTCAGCGTGTCCTCGATCATCCCTGCTCCCCTCTCCCCTCGTCCTCGCCGCCGCCCTGCGACTGGGTGACCAGGTCGCCGGCCATCGGGCCGACGACGGTCCCGATCGGCTCACCGCACACCGCCCGTCGGATGTTGCCCTCGGTGAGCAGGTCGAACACGATGATGGGCAGGCCGTTGTCCTTGCACAACGACAGGGCGGTGCTGTCCATCACCTTCAGCTCGCGGCTGATCGCCTCGAGGTAGTCCAGGCGGGAGAACTTGCGCGCCGCCGGGTGCTTCCTGGGGTCGGCGTCGTAGACGCCGTCCACCCCGTGCTTGGCCATCAGGATCGCCTCGGCGCCGATCTCGAGCGCGCGCTGCGCGGCCGTGGTGTCGGTGGAGAAGTACGGCGCCCCCATGCCGGCCCCGAAGATCACGATCCGGCCCTTCTCCAGGTGGCGCACGGCCCGCCTGGGGATGTAGGGCTCGGCGATCTGGGTCATCTGGATCGCGGTCTGGACCCGGGTCACCACCCCGTGGCGCTCGAGCGCGTCCTGCAGGGCCAGGCAGTTCATGACCGTGCCGAGCATGCCCATGTAGTCGGCCCGGGCCCGGTCCATGCCGGCCGCCTCGGCGGCCGTGCCGCGCACGATGTTGCCCCCGCCGACCACCACGGCGGTCTGGACCCCGAGGTCGACCACCTCGACGAGCTCGCGGGCCACCCGGTCGACCTGGCCGAACCCCACCCCGAAGCCCTGGTGGTCCGCGAACGCCTCTCCGGACAGCTTGAGGAGCACCCGGTCGTACATCGGCTTGTCATGCTCGAGGTCGGACACCTGCTCGTCCCCTGCCATCACGAAGGCCATCCGTTCCTCCTGTCCCGGCCGTGGCCGCGAGCCCGAGCTGGCGACGGTCCCGTCGTGGCTGGCCACGCGACCCGAGCGGCCTTTGGACCCCTCGCGGCCTGCGAGACCGGCGCCATCCCCGTTCTGCGTGCGGTACCCGGCCGGGTCAGGCGCCCTCCCCGACCTTGAAGCGGGAGAAGCGCCGCAGCACCAGCTTCTCACCCACCTTGGCGGAGTATCCATCAAGCAGCTCGTGAATCGTCTGGCTGGCGTCGCGCACGTACTCCTGCTCGAGCAGGACCACCTGCTTATGGAAGTCGTTCAGCTTGCCTTCGACGATCCGGTCCACGATGTGGGCGGGCTTGCCCTCGGCCTGCTTGGCGTAGACCTCCCGCTCGCGCTCGAGGACCTCGCTCGGCACGTCCTCGCGGCTGACGTAGGCAGGGTCGGCCGCGGCCACGTGCAGGGCGATGTCGCGGGCGAGCGCCTGGAACTCCTCGGTCTTGGCCACGAAGTCGGTCTCGCAGTCAAGTTCGACCAGCACGCCGAGCTTGGGCGGCAGGTTCGGATCGGGGGTGTGCAGGTATGCGTCGACGACGCCCTGGTTGGTGGTGCGCCCGGCCCGCTTGCCGGCCGAGGCGAGGCCCTTCTCGCGCAGGATCGTCTTTGCGCGCTCGAGGTCGCCTCCGGCGTCCTGGAGCGCCTTCTTACAGTCCATCATGCCGGCGCCTGTGGCGTCGCGGAGGACCTTGACCTGGGCGGCCGTGATCTCCATCTGGTGGTGCTCCTTACGTTCTGGCCCGCTCCGGCACCGCCGTCGGTGCCGGAGCGGGGTCGCGATCGAGGTTGGCTGGCCGCCCGGGACGATGGCCGGGACGGACGGGTTGGTTCAGGCTCGAGGCTGGTGCTCGTCGGTGGTCGGGCCGGCGGCCACGTCGACTGACTCACCCACGTCGGCGGCCTGTGAGGCCGGCGCAGCCTCGGTCCCGGTCCGGGTCTCGGGCGCGGCGTCGGCCTCGGTCTTCGGCGAGGCGTCAGGCTTGGGCGAGGTGGCGGCCTTCGACCCAGCCGCCGGCTCGGCCCCGTCCGCCTCGAGCAGCTCGCGCTCCCACTCGGCCAGCGGCTCCTCGTCGACGGGGCTGGCCGCCATCGGGGTGCCGCCCTCCCTGGCCCCGGCGTCGCCGCCGCCGCCGTACACGCTGCGCAGGCGCAGCCCCTCCGCGACCGCGTCGGCCACGATCCGGGTCAGCAGGCTCCCAGCCCGGATCGCGTCGTCGTTGCCCGGGATCGGGTAGTCCACCTCGTCCGGGTCGCAGTTGGTGTCGAGGATGGCGACCACCGGGATGTTGAGCTTGCGGGCCTCGGTGACCGCGATGTGCTCCTTGCGGGTGTCCACCACCCAGACGGCGGCTGGCAGACGGGTCATGTCCCGGATGCCGCCCAGGTTGCGCTCCAGCTTCTCCTTCTCGTGCTGGAGCTTCAGCACTTCCTTTTTGGGCAGCACCTCGGTGGCACCGGTGCTCTCCATCGCCTCCAGCTCCTTGAGCCGCTGCAGGCGCTTGTAGATGGTGGTGAAGTTGGTCAGCATCCCGCCGAGCCAGCGGTAGTTCACGAACGGCATGGAGACGCGCTCGGCCTGAGCCTTGATCGACTCCTGGGCCTGCTTCTTGGTCCCCACGAACAGCACGTTGCCGCCCTTGGCGACCGTGTCGCGCAAGAACGCGTAGGTGGTCTCGATCGACGCCGCCGTCTTCTGCAGGTCGATGATGTAGATCCCGTTGCGCTCGCCGAAGATGAAGCGCTTCATCTTCGGGTTCCAGCGCCGGGTCTGATGGCCGAAGTGGACGCCGGCCTCGAGCAGCTGGCGCATGGTGACGACTGCCAAGGTGATCCTCCCCTGGTCGACTCGGTTGGGCCTCCGCCCGCTTCTGGCCCACGGTCGTCGGTCGTGGGGTTGCCGGGTGACCCGACCCGCTCCGCTGAGGGAGCGGGCACCGTTCGGTTGCCCGTCGGCAGGCGTGCGTTGTAGCCCGGGATGCACCCAGGCCCGACCGGACGATAGCACAGCACCACCCAACCCGGCTGCCCGGCTCGTCCGGATCGGGGCCGCCGCTCAACGGCCGCCGGGTGCGGTCAGGGGCGCCAGCCGCGCCGGCCCGCGGCCGGGCAGGTAGGGCAGGGGGTCGACGTAGACGCCGTCGACCCGGAGCCCGAGGTGGAGGCCGCCGCCGTGCCCGGGGGCCAGCCGGCCCACCGGGTCGAGGGCGTCGAGCACCTCGCCCCGGGCCACCAGCACCGGGGCGAGCGGCCCCACGGTGACCACCACCCCGGGGTCGACCTCGACGCTGGCCCACCCGGCCCCCGCCACCGGACCAGCGAACACGACGCGCCCGGCCGCCGGCGCCCCCACCGGCGACCCCAGCGGCGCGCCCAGGTCTACGCCCCGGTGCCCGGCCCCGTACGGCCCGGCAGGCGCCTCGAACCCGCGCACCACCGGCCCCCGCACCGGCAGCCGCAGGACCGGCACCCGACCGCCGCGTGGACCCGGCACCTGGACGCCGGGTGGACCCGGCCCCTGGGCCGCCACAGGCGCCGAGCTCGCGGCCAGCGCGGACGGCAGGCTGGCCACGGCCGGGACGGCGGCCAGCGCCAACGCGAGCGCGGCGGCCACCCGGGCGACCCGCCGGCGGCGGGCGGGACCGGGACCATGCAGCGGCACGGCAGCCTCCAAGCGGCACGGTCGAGGCCGGAAAGGCGGCCGGCCTCACGGGGGACCAGATGGCCGCAGGCTACGACCCCCGCCGCCGCCCCGGCAGGGCAGCACCCGATCTGTGGACGGCGGCCCGCCTCGCCGGGCTGAAAGCCCGCCCGGTCCCGGGGCCGCTCGGACCCGGACCCGCCGGAAGCCCCGGCCCGCTGGCCCGCCGGAAGCCCTCGCCGGCCCGTCCCGCTGGCCCGCCGGAAGCCTCCGGCGGGTCCGGGCGGCCCCCGGCCCGCCGAAACCCCCCGGGCGGCCCCCAGCCCCCGCCTGGCCCTGCCGGCGGGCCCGCTGCCAGGAAGCCGCCACCAGCCCCGGGGCCGGGCCGGGACCGGTCAGCGCACGTCCTGCATCTTGCCGCGGAGCTGCAGGACCGCCTTGGTGTGCATCTGGCACACCCGCGACTCGGTCACGCCCAGCACCTGGCCGATCTCGGCCAGGGTCAGCCCTTCGTAGTAGTACAGCGTGATGACGATCTTCTCCCGCTCGGCCAGCCGGTTGATCGCGCCCGCGAGGATGCTCTTCATCTCTTCGGACTCGAACACCGCCTCCGGGTCCTCGGCCCCCTTGTCCTCCAGCGTGTCGACCAGGCTGAGCCGGTCCCCGCGCTCGGAGCCGACCGTGAGCAGCTCGTCCAGGGCCACCACCGAGACGAACGAGATCTGGTTGAAGATGTGGTGCAGCTCACCGGTGGAGATCCCCAGCTCCTGCGCCACCTCCGCATCGGTGGGGCTGCGGTGCAGCTGGTTCTCCAGCGCGGCGTAGGCCTTCTCGACCTCGCGCGCCTTGAACCGCACCGACCGGGGGATCCAGTCGATCGCGCGCAGCTCGTCGATGATCGCCCCTTTGATGCGGGAGATGGCATAGGTCTCGAACTTGATGCCCCGGTCCAGGTCGTATTTCTCGATGGCGTCGATAAGGCCGAAAATTCCGTAGGACACCAGGTCCGCCTGCTCGATATTGGGCGGCAGGCCAACCGATACCCGCCCCGCCACGTACTTCACCAGGGGCGCGTAATGGAGAATAAGCCGCTCACGGGCGTCCGAGGACACCTTCAGCTTGAACTCCTGCCACAGCCGTTCAACGGACGACGGCTCGTCCAAGAAGCCCCCCCTAGCTATGACGACGGACGGCCGCAAGCGAACGTCCGTCGTTTCTGCCCCCCCGATCCGCCACCGCGGTCCGAAACGGCGCGCCTGCCCTCAGGCGCGTGGATGGGCCTGCTCGTAGACCTGGCGGAGTCGTTCTTTCGACACGTGAGTGTAGGTCTGGGTCGTGGTGAGGGCAACGTGCCCGAGCAGCTCCTGCACCGCCCGCAGGTCCGCCCCGCCCTCCAGCAGGTGGGTGGCGAAGGTGTGCCGCAGCGTGTGCGGGCTGGTCCCGGGCGGTGCCACGCCCACCCGGTACCGCTCGAGCATGCCGCGCACGTCCCTCGGGGTCATCGGCCGGCGCCGCCGGTTGAAGAACAGCGCCCTGCGGTCCACCTCCCCCGCCGCTGGCAGCAGCGCCGACCGCGCCTTGCTCAGGTACTCGACGAGCGCGGCCCGCGCCGGCGCGCCGAACGGCACGATCCGCTGCTTGGCGCCCTTGCCCAGGACCCGCACCGCGTCAGCGCCGAGGTCGAGGTCATCCAGGCCAAGCCCGCACAGCTCCCCGACCCGCATCCCGGTCGCGTACAGCAGCTCGAGGATGGCACGGTCGCGCAGCCCCACCGGGTCGACCGGCTCCGGCCTGGCCAGCAGCTCCTCGACCTGACCCTGCTTGAGCACGACCGGGAGCCGCCTGGGACCGCGCGGCGTCCCCAGGTCCGCGGCCGGGCTGGCCGCCACGAGGCCCCTGCGGGCCAGGTACTTGAAGCACGCCCGCAGCGCCGCCCCCTTCCGCGCCATCGACGACGGAGCCAGCCCCCGGGTCCGCAGCAAGGCGAGGAACCGGCGGAGCAACAGCGGCTCGACCCGCGACGGCTTGGTCACCCCGGCCCGCGCCGCGAACCCGAAGAACTGCACGACGTCGCGCTCGTAGGCGGCCACCGTGTTGGGCGACAGCCCGCGCTCGTCGCGCAGATGCGCCACGAACAGGTCGACCGCATGGCGGATCTCGGGGGCGAGGTCGTCGCGCGTCCCGCTCACAGAGATCCCCCTCAGCTCGGCCACACGGGCGCCGGCTCACCGGCGGGACAAGCATAGCCCGCGTCATCCGGACCACGCGGTCACAGTGGCGAGGGTCAGGCGAGCGTTCGACTCAGCCGGACACAACCCGCTGGCCGGGTCGGTGTGGATCAAGCACCGGAGTCCCGTCCGTGGCCCGGCGGCCCGTCGAGCGGCAGGGCCACCGCCTGCAGCCCCCCGGCCAGGCGGCGCACGAACCCGGCCAGCTCCAGCTCGACCACGGCGGCGGCCAGTGACGTGGGCGGCAGGCCGGTCAGTGAGGCCAGCCGTGCCGCCCCCATCACCTGGCCGTCGACCAGCACGTCGAGCACCGCCCGGGCCGTCCGGCCGGCGCACGGCGGCCAGCGCCGCCGCGGCAGCCCGCCCACCGGCCCGGCAGCGGGGAGCTCGAGCTCCTCCAGCACGTCGTCGATCCCGCGGACCAGGGTCGCCCCGTCCCGGATGAGGTCGTTGCAGCCGGCCGCGCCCGGGTCCCAGGGCGCGCCGGGCACCGCGAGCAGGCGCCCACCGCCCCGGCCCCCGGCCGCCTGCGCTGTGATCAGGCTTCCCGACCGGCCCGCCGCCTCGACCACCACGACCGCCTCGGCGAGCGCGGCGATCAGGCGGTTCCGGGCCGGGAAGTGGGCGGCGCGGGGCCGGTCCCCGGGCGGGTGTTCACCGGCCAGGGAGCCGCCCGCGTCCAGGATGCGGCGGAACAGGCTGGCGTTGCCCCGCGGGTAGGCGACGTCGAGGCCGCAGCCGAGCATGGCCACCGTCGAGCCGCCGGCGTCGAGCGCGCC
>DASYUT010000034.1 GCA_036000965.1 Actinomycetes bacterium | reverse complement strand
GCGTAGAACGCGAGGACGTGCTGGGCGCCGTACAGCGCGAGCTTGTCCGGCCGCAGCACCTCGTCCACCGGGTGCACGCCGGCGTTCCCTGGCCGACGTCGCAACGTCTGGGCCATGCTCCCTCCCCTCCTGATCCTCTTCGGCTGGGTCCGTAGCGGCCACCGACCGGTGCGGCGACCGGCAGCGGCCTCAGCCGCGTTGGATGGTTGCTTCGATCAGGCCGTACGGCTCGACGGTGACCCAGTAGATCTCCCGGTCGTTCTCCAGGCCGAACGGCGAGAGGTCGTAGAGGATGTGATGCTTGTTCGGCAGGCTGAAGTGGATCTTCTCGATGTCGGGGAACCGCTCGAGCACGGCCTTGCCCATCAGGAAGACGGTGTTCTGCACGGACGGGCTGTAATGGTCGGTGAAGGTCGTTCCGATCTGCTCGTTGACGCCTTCCCACAGCCGCGTGAAGTCGGCCTTGGGCTCGTGGTAGTCCCAGGTGGCGGTCACGCTCGTGGCCAGGATCCGGTCGGCTGTGTCCCTGAGCGTGCGGTAGCCGCCCTCGAGGAAATGGTCCCATCCGGAGTTCGTCGTCTTCAGGACCTGCAGGTCGTCGATGCCGGCACTGACGTGCCGCTCGCCACCGTGGCCGCTGACGGTTGCCACGTGCTTGGCGCCAGCGGCCTTGGTGAAGGCGTGCTCATGGGGCTCGCCGTCCACGGTGATCCGGTCCCACCGCTGCTCGACCAGCCGCACCTGGGCACCCGTCACCCGCGGCTGGGTCAGCAGGTAGTCGACCATCTGCAGGCCGAACTCCTCGGGCGAGTCGAAGCTGTGCTGCTTGGCCAGCGCGTACACGGTGTTGCGCATGGTGTCGGTGGCCATCGCGCCGGTGTTGTCGCCCCTGGTGTGCAGGGCCTCGTAGTCGCCGGTCAGGGACACGTCGACGCGGTAGTCCCTGACCTCGTCGCGGTCGGCCCCCCGGATCACCTTGAACAGGTGATTTCCTGCCTTGCCGTAGTTGCTCGAGCCCAAGACGATTCCCATTGCCCCCTGGCTCCCTCGCTCTCGTGTCGGTCGGGTAGGTCGTCGATGGCAGGAGCTCCGAGCGCGGTCGCGCGGAGCGTTGGCGTCAGCGGGAGCGTTCCGGGGCAGCGGCGAGTGCGACGTCGTCCGGCCGCACCGGGATGCGGTTGAGGTCGAGTCGGGTGGCATCCCGGATGGCGGCGACGACGGCGCCCGTCGACGAGATGGTCGGCGGTTCGCCGACGCCCTTCGCGCCGTACGGGGCGCCGCGCTCGGGCTGCTCGATCCAGGTCTGGACCACGGTCGGCATGTCCAGCGCGGTCGGCAGCAGGTAGTCGGTGAACGACGGGTTCCGGATCCGGCCCTTGTCGACGATGATCTCCTCCATCACCGCCAAGCCGACGCCCTGCGCGATGCCGCCCTCGACCTGGCCCGTGACCGCGAGCGGGTTCAGGGCCTTGCCGATGTCCTGCGCGGTCGCGATCTGGACGACACGGACGAGCCCGAGCTCGGGGTCGACGTCGACCACCGCCCGGTGGGCGGCGAAGGCGAACGACCAGTGCGCGTTGCCCTGGCCGTTCTCGTCGAGCGGGTCGGTCGGCGCGTGGTGGAACTCGCGCGTGGCCTCCACCGGACCCGCCTTCAACGCCTCGACCAGGGACACGTTGTGCCTGCCGTCCTTGGTGACGAGCTCGCCTTCTTCCAGCACCAGGTCGGCCGGGGCGAGGTGCAGCTCCAGCGCCGCCCGCTCGAGCAGGACCTCGCGGACGGCGGCGCAGGCCGCCTGCACCGCGCCGCCGCTCATCATCGTCTGGCGGGAGGCGCTGGAGGAACCGGCGGAGCCGACCTGGGTGTCGGCGGCCGCGAGGACGACCTCGTGGACGCCGAGCTCCGCCCGCGCGATCTGCTGGGCGACCGTCACGAAGCCCTGTCCGACCTCGGCGGTGGCCACGTGCACGGTGGCCGTGGGGTCGCCGACGGGCGTGAGCTCCAAGCGGATGCGTGCGGTCGAGTAGTCGTCGAAGCCCTCGGAGAAGGCGAGGTTCTTGAACCCCACGGCGAACCCGACTCCGCGGCGGACGTCGTCCCGCAGCGCCGTCAAGCCGGCGCCACCCGGCAGCATCATCGCCGGTGCATCCTCGGACAGCGGCTCCGGCATCGGCAGGGCCAGGCACGCCCTGATGCATTCCGCCACCGGAGCAGCGCCGATGATGACCTGCCCGGTGAGCAGCTCGTCATGGGTCTTGAGTGCGTTGCGCAGGCGCAGCTCGACCGGATCGATGTGCAGCTCCTGGGCCAGCTTGTCCATCTGCGCCTCGGAGGCGAACGACGTCTGCACCGCGCCGAAGCCACGCATCGCGCCGCAGGGCGGGTTGTTGGTGCGCACCGCGTAGCCGTCCACGACGGCGTTCGGCACGAGATAGGGGCCAGCCGCAAAGCACGAAGCGTTCGAGATGACCGCGGTGCTGGAGGACGTGTACGCCCCGCCGTCGAAGACGAGCCGGGTCTCGACCTTGACGAGCTTGCCGTCCCGGGTCGCGTGGTGCCGGTACCACAGCTTCGCCGGGTGCCGGTGCACGTGCCCGAAGAAGGACTCCTCGCGCGAGTAGACCATCTTCACGGGCTTGCCGGTCTTCAGCGCGAGCAGGCAGGCGTGGATCTGCATGCTGAGGTCCTCGCGGCCGCCGAACGCGCCACCGGTCCCGGCCAGCGTGAGCCGGACCTTGTCGCGCGGCAGGTTCAGGCACGCCGCGATCTGGTCCCGGTCGACGTGGAGCCACTGCGTGGCGACGTAGAGCTCGACGCCGCCGTCCTCGGAGGGCACCGCCAGCCCGGACTCGGGGCCGAGGAAGGCCTGGTCCTGCATGCCCACCTCGTACGTCCCCTCGACGACGACCTCGCCTACCGCGTCGGGATCGCCATGGCGGATCCTGACGTGACGGAAGATGTTGCCCGCCGGATGGATCGGAGCAGCGGTGATCGCCGCCTCGGCGTCCACCAGCGGCTCGAGGACCTCGTAGTCCACCACGACCGCCGCGCACGCGCGCTGCGCGGTCTCGGGGTGGTCCGCCGCCACCGCGGCGACCGGCTCACCGTGGTAGCGCACGACGTCACTGGCGAAGACGGGCTGATCGTGGTGCTCCAGCCCGTAGGTCGGGCTGCCCCACACGTCCTCGGCGGTGATCACCGCGTGCACGCCCGGCATCGCCACGGCAGCGGACACGTCGATGCCGCGGATCCGGGCGGCCGGGTACGGGCTGCGCACGGTGCGCCCCCACACCATGCCCTCCACCCAGGCGTCGGAGGAGAAGGCGAACTGGCCCTTGACCTTGGGGATGCCGTCCGGGCGCAGGACGCTCTCGCCGACCCCGGGAGCGCGGCGCTTGCGGGTGAACGTGGTGGGCAGGCTAGGTGCGGGCATGGGCACGCTCCTGCTGGACGCGGCGGACGGCGGCAAAGATCCGGCCGTACCCCGTGCACCGGCAGAGGTCTCCCGAGATCGCCTCGCGGAGCTCCAGCTCGGTGGCCCGAGGGTTCCGGTGAAGCACGTCATGGATGGCCACGACAAGGCCCGGCGTGCAGAAGCCGCACTGCACGGCGCCCTCCTCGACGAAGGCGCGCTGCACGTCCGAGAGCTCGCCTTCGCCCGACAACCCTTCCACGGTGGTGATCTGGCTGCCCACTGCATCGGCGGCCAGGACGCAGCAGGAAGCGACCAGCCGGCCATCCAGCAGCACCGAGCAGGAGCCGCACTCGCCCTGCTCGCAAGCGTTCTTGGCGCCGGGCAGCCCGAGCCGCTCGCGCAGCACCCAGAGCAGGCTCTCCCCGAGCCAGGCCTCGGTCACGTCGCGGTCCCGCCCGTTCACGGCGAGCGTGTAGCTCTCCAGCGCGGCAAGCACGTCTGGGCCCGCCCCGGGCGCCGGGTAGTCCTCACGGCCGCTGCCGTCGGGGGTCGTCGGGTCGTGCAGCGCGTCACTCGGTGTCTGCTCGGTCATGCTGCGAGGCTCCTCTGCAGTGCCCGGACGGTGATGACCTTCAGGGCATGACGGCGGTACTCGGCCGTGCTGCGGTGATCGGTGATCGGGGACGCCGCCGCCACCGCGAGCTCACCGAACCGGGCGACGGCCTCGGGCGGGGCTCGCAGCCCGTCCCAGTCGATCGCGCCGGCGATGAAGGACTCGGCCTCCGGTGCACGGATCGGGGTTGGCGCGACCGCGCCGAGGCCGCACCGGACCGTCCGGCCCTCCGTGTCCAGCACGACCGACGCGCAGGCGATCGAGATGACCATCGCGTTGCGGGTGCCGACCTTCAGGAAGTGCTGTGGACCGCGCAGCCGGGGGACGCGGACCTCCCGGATGATCTCGCCCGGCCGGATGGCGGTCCGCTTCACCCCGGTGATGAACGCCGACAGGGGCAGCCGCCGCTCGCCGCCGCGGCTGACCAGGACGACGGTGGCGTCCATGGCGGCCAGCACCGGCAGCGAGTCGCCCGCAGGGCTTGCCGTGCCGAGGTTGCCTCCCACCGTGCCAGCGTTGCGCATCTGCGGTGAGCCCACCGTGCGGGCGGCCGCGGCGAGAGCGGGCAGCTCGTCGTTCAGCTGCGTCTCGACCTCGGTCCAGGTCAGGGCGGCGCGGAGGACGACCTCGTCGTCGGTGAGCTCGAAGCCGCCCAGCTCCTCCACGCGGCGCAGTCCGACGACCGCGGGCGGGCGGCGATGGCCGAAGTTGACCTCGACCATGAAGTCCGTGCCTCCGGCCAGCAGCTGCGCGTCCGGCATCTCGTCGAGGGCGTCGAAGGCGTCCTCCACCGTCCTCGGGTGACTGATCCGCATGGCACCTCGCTTCCGGCGCCTAGTCCGTCTTGGTCTTGGCGCGGCCGGACAGATCGTCGATGAGCGTGAGGATCGCGCTGTGGTCGAGCCCGCCTCGCCCGAGGCTGCGCAACGACACGAGCATCTGTGCCACCAGCGCGGTGACGGGGATCACCACGCCGCTGTCTCGTGCAGCCGCCTGCACGATGCCAAGGTCCTTGTGATGCAGGTCGATGCGGAACCCGGGCTCGAAGGTCCGCGCAAGCATCCCCGCGGCCTTTCGCTCGAGGACCTGGTTGCCGGCCAGGCCGCCGGCCAGCACCTTGATCGCGGGCTCCATCGCCACGCCGTGCGCCTCGAGCAGCACGATGGCCTCGCTGACCAGCTCGATCGTGCCGGCCACGATCAGCTGGTTGGCAGCCTTGACCGTCTGTCCCGCGCCGACCGGGCCGACGTGGACGATGGTCCTGCCGAGCGACTGGAGGATCGGCAGCGCGGTCTCGAAGTCCTCGGCATCCCCGCCCACCATGATCGACAGGCTGGCCTCGAGGGCGCCGACCTCGCCGCCGCTCACGGGAGCGTCGAGGAAGCGGACGCCCTTGGCGTGCGCCTCCTTGGCGATCAGGCGGGCCGTGTCCGGTCGGACCGTGCTCATGTCGATGAGCAGCATCCCCTCACGGGCCGTGCTGAGGATCCCGTCCTCGGCCAGCACCACTCCCTCGACGTCCGGGGAGTCGGGGACCATGGTGATGACGACGTCTGCGTCGGCGGCGACATCGGCCGGAGACGTCCCGGCCGTCGCCCCGACGGCCACGAGCTTCTGCACGGGTCCCGGCGACCGGTTGTGCACCTTGACGGCGTGGCCGGCCCGGACGAGATGCTCTGCCATGGGGCGGCCCATCACGCCGAGGCCGATGAATCCGATCGCCGTCACGGTGAGCCCTCCTCAGTCCGTAGATCCGGGACCACGCAACCCGGACGATCGCACGAGCACGAAGGTCGCTGGCTCCTGGTTCGTTTTCCGTCATTCGGGAAGCTGGACCTCGGTACCGGGTCGTCAAGCTGGTGACAGCCCATCGGTTTCCAGCCAGCGGAAAAAATCATCCACTAGCTTGTGCAAACGTACCCGCCGTTCGCTCACGGAGTCAAGCCCCGGCCCTCGACGATCTCGGAGGTGCGCCTCGGGAGACGACCTCGGGAGACGACCTTGAACGTGCGCGCCTTTGAGACGACCTCGGACGCACGGCCTCGGGAGACGATCTCGGACGTGCGCGCCTTTGAGACGATCTCAGACGTACGGCCTCGGGAGACGATCTTGAACGTGCGCGCCTCGGGAGACGACCTCGGACGTGCGCGCCTCGGGACCGTCAGGACGGAGCCACCAGGCTGCCGCTCAAGGCGGCCGAGATGCGCAGCATCTCGGGGAGAAGGCGGTCGTAGTCCTCCCTGCTCAGCCGGCCGTCGGGCGCCGAGATCGACGCCGAGGCCACGGCATCGCCCACACCGAAGACCGGCACCGCGAGGCAGCGGACACCGATCTCCTCCTCGCCGTCGTCGACCGCATACCCATGCCGGGCGACCACGTCGAGCTCGGACAGGAAGCGGCCACGGTCGGTGATGGTCCGCGGGGTCCGGGGCGGGAGGCCCGTACGTTCGAGCAGCGCTTCGACCTCGGTGCGTGGCCGGAACGCGAGCAGGACCTTCCCCACCGCGGTCGTGTGCGGCAGCACCTTGCGTCCGACCTCGGTGAACATCCGGACGTGGTGCTTGCGGGAGGCGACCTGGGCGACGTAGACGGCCCAGTCTCCCTCCAGCACCGCGAGGTTCGCCGTCTCGCCGCTGAGCTCCATGAGCTCGCTGAGGTACGGCCGCACCCAGACACCGAAGGTCCGACTCGCCGCGTCGCCCAGGCGCATCAGGCGGGGCCCGAGCGTGTACTTGCGGGTGACGGTGTTCTGCCTGGCATAGCCATGCTCGAGCAGGGTGCCCAGCAGTCGATGGATGGTGCCGTAGGACAGGCCGGTTGCTCGACGGAGGTCGGTGACCCCGACCTCCCCGAGGTCGGCGAGCGACTCGAGCAGCATGAACGCCCGCTCGACCGAATGGACGCGGCTGGGCTGAGCGCCCTCGGAACTGGTGATGACGCTGGCCCCCTTGCTCCCGAGACGGCCGCTCTTGACCGCCACCTCCTGGCAGACGTACTTTCCCTCATGCGAGCGTAACTTTCCAGATAATGGAAAGATACCTCGGGCCTGCTAGTGGTCCTGTCCTGCTGGTCCCCGGGGCCTGCTGATCCGGGGCCCGCTGGTCTGCCCTGCTGGTCCTGGCCTGCTGGTCCCCGGAGTCGCACTGTCCGGCCGAGTCGAGGCTCCGGGTCCCCTGCCGTCACGCCCGTCGGAGAGCAGATGGTGTACGACTACGACCTGGTCGTCCGAGCCCGCCGGGCGGTGACGCCCCGGGGCGCCAGGCCTGCCGCCGTCGCTGTCCGAGACGGCGCGACCGTCGCGGTCAAGCCGTACGACGCCCGGCTCCGTGCTCGCGAGAGCGTCGTGCTGTCCGACGACGAGGTGCTGCTGCCCGGTCTCGTGGATACCCACGTGCACGTGAACGAACCAGGGCGGACCGAGTGGGAAGGATTCGCCACGGCAACGCGGGCGGCAGCGGCGGGGGGCATCACGACGATCATCGACATGCCCCTGAACTGCGTCCCGCCGACCGTGAACGTCGAGGCGCTGGAGCTCAAGAACAAGGCGGCAGAAGGCCAGTGCCACACCGACGTCGGCTTCTGGGGTGGCGTCGTCCCCGGCAACGTCGCGGACCTGCATCCGCTGCACGACGCCGGGGTCTTCGGCTTCAAGTGCTTCCTCCTGCACTCCGGCGTCGACGAGTTCCCCATGGTCGACATCGCGGAGCTGGGCACGGCCATGGCGGAGCTGCGCCGGTTCGGCGCGCTCATGATCGTCCACGCCGAGGACTCGACCGCGATCGAGCGGGCACCGCGGTGCAGCGGGCAGCGGTACGCCGACTTCCTCGCCTCACGCCCGCGCGACGCCGAGAACGTCGCCATCGGCCAGCTGGTCGAGCTGACCCGCCGCATCGGCGGCCGGGTTCACGTGCTGCACCTGTCGTCCTCTGACGCGCTCGCCATGATCGCGTCGGCGCGACGGGACGGAGTTCGGATCACCGCGGAGACCTGCCCCCACTACCTCTTCCTCAGCGCCGACGAGATCCCGGCCGGCGCGACACAGTTCAAGTGCTGTCCACCCATCCGCGAAGCGGACAACCGCGAGGCGCTGTGGGCGGGGCTGCGGGCAGGGATCATCGACTGCATCGTCTCCGACCACTCGCCGAGCCCTCCGGAGCTCAAACGGCTCGACATCGGCGACTTCGGCGCGGCCTGGGGCGGGATCTCGTCGATTCAGGTCGGTCTGCCGGTCGTGTGGACCGCCGCGCGTCAGCGCGGCATCCCCTTGGACGAGGTGGTGACCTGGATGGCGACGGCACCAGCCCGGCTCGCCGGGCTGACGCGCAAGGGCATGCTCGCCCCCGGGTTCGACGCCGACCTCTGCGCGTTCGCACCAGACGAGACCTTCACCGTCGACCCGGCCGTGCTGCATCACCGGCACCCGATCACCCCGTACGCGGGTCGCACGCTGACCGGGGTCGTCCGCGCCACGTGGCTGCGCGGGACCCGCGTCGACGACGTCGCGCGAGGGCGGTTCCTACGTCGAGGAGGATCATGAGCGAGTTCGTCGACCGGGTGGACCTCGCCGGGCGGAGCCTCGGCGGCGGCGTCATGGCCGCCAGCGACGAGTGGTTCGCCGAGAAGGAGAACCTGCTCAAGGCGGAACCGGCCGTGCACGACCCGGACGCGTTCGGGCCCAAGGGCAAGACCTACGACGGGTGGGAGACCCGCCGCCGCCGCGAGCCCGGCCACGACTGGGCCGTCATCCGGCTGGGCGCGCCCGGGATCGTGCGGTCGGTCGTCGTGGACACTGCCTTCTTCCGCGGGAACTACCCCGAGGAGGTCTCCGTCGAGGCGTGTGGCCTCGACGGCGCCCCGGACACGACTGCCCTGCTCGCCGACGGCGTGGACTGGGAGATGGTCGTACCCGGCTCGCCGGTGGAGGGCGACACGCGCAACGTCTTCGAGGTGGACCTGGAGCGGAGGTTCACGCATCTGCGCCTGAACATGTACCCCGACGGCGGCATCGCCCGCTTCCGCGCCTACGGCGACGTGGTCCCCGACCCACGGTACCTCGCCGGCGCGCCTTTCGACCTCCTGGCCCAGGAGCACGGCGGCCTGGCCGTCGACTGCAGCGACCGGTTCTTCTCCTCGCCGAACAACCTCAACGCGCCCGGCCTTCCGCGGCACATGGGGGAGGGCTGGGAGAACCGCCGTCGCCGCGGTCCAGGCAACGACTGGGTGCTGTTCCGCCTCGCAGCGGCCGGGCTGGCAAGGGTGGCCGAGATCGACACGACGTTCTTCCTGGGCAACGCGCCCGGGGAGGCCGCGCTGCGTGGCTGCGACGCGACGACCTCCTCGCTCGACGCCCAGGACGCCTGGTTCGACATCGTGCCGAGGCAGAAGGTCGTACCGGACACCCGCCACCGCTACCTCGTCGACGAGGTCGCCCGAGCCACGCATGTCCGCTTGGACGTGTATCCCGACGGCGGCGTGGCGCGGGTGCGCCTGTTCGGCGACCTCGACGCCCAGGCCCGCTCGGCCCTTGCGGTCCGCTGGTTCGACCTGATGCCCGCGGCCCAGGCGCTCGCGGTCCTTGCCGGCTGCGGCGCGTCGCGGGACTGGGCCCGGGCGCTCGAGAAGGCCCGGCCGCTGCGAGACCGAGCCGGCGTGGACGCGGCCCTGGCCGCCGCCTCCCGCCAGCATCGAGACGTCGGCGAAGCTCGCGTGCGCACGATGCTCGCTGTCTGACGCCTGGCACCGCCCAGGTGCGCCGCCCGCCGGCTGCCCGCCGGGGCGGCCGAGCGCTGACGCTTGGCAGCGGCCGGGCCCCGACGACCGTCTATTCCCAGTCCCGCGACGCGCCGCAGCCGGCAAGGACCGCGACCCGCCGCCCGCCCGCCGGGCGGCCGAGCGTGGGAGACTCCCCGGCACCGACCGGCTCGCCGTCGCCGGCGGACCCCGGCCCATGACCGTCCCGCAGAACGCCCACCTGACCTTCAGAGCCAACGCTGCAGCCGGCCGGCACGGCTGGCTGCGCCTCACCCCTGCCTACTCCTACCGGCTGGTCGCCGGGACCCTGGCCGGTCGCGAGCCGGGCACGACCGTGCTCGACCCGTTCTCGGGCAGCGGCACCACGGGGCTGTTCGCGGTGGAGGCGGGCCTCGACGCGGTCCTGGTCGACGTGAACCCGTTCCTGGTGTGGCTGGCGCGGGCCAAGACGCGTGGGTACGGCGAGGCGCAGCTCCGCGAGGCGCGCGAGCGGGCCGTGGCCGTGGCCGCGTCGGCCAGGGCGGCGGCCGGCTCGGACGGCCTGTGGCAGCCGCCGATCTTCCGGATCGACCGCTGGTGGTCGCCTCCGGCCCTGGACGGGCTCAGGGCGCTCCGGGCCGCCCTGGACGAGCACGAGGACGGCGGGCCCGCCACCGACCTGCTGCTGGTCGCCCTGTGCCGCACGCTCATCGCGGTGAGCGGCGCCGCCTTCGACCACCAGTCGATGTCGTTCAAGCCGGGCGGCACGGCAGCCCGGGTCGGCGACGTGCTGGACCGCTTCCGGGTCGAGGCCGAGCACGTGGTGGCCACCGCGGGCCGCACGCTGCCGGGCCGGGCGTGCGTGCGGCTCGGGGACGCCCGCTCACCCGCATGCCTCGCCGACCGCCCCATCCAGGTGCTCTTCACCTCACCGCCGTACGCCAACCGCGTCAGCTACGTCCGCGAGCTGCGTCCCTACATGTACTGGCTACGCTTCCTGGACGACTCGAGGCAGGCCGGCGAGCTGGACTGGAGCGCGATCGGCGGCACCTGGGGGGTGGCCACCAGCCGGCTCGCCGACTGGTCGCCGGCCCAGGCCGTCCCGCTGAACGGGTCCTTCGAGGCGACCCTGGGGCGCATCGCCGCGGCCGAGCACCGTAGCGGACGGCTGCTCGCCCGCTACGTGGAGCGGTACTTCTCCGACATGTGGCGGCACTTCCTGGCCGCCCATGACGTGGTCGCGCCCGGCGGAACGGTCGTCTACGTGATCGGCAACTCCACCTTCTTCGGCCACGTCGTGCCCTCCCAGGACTGGTACGCCGAGCTGCTCGCCCAGGCCGGCTTCACCGCCGTGCAGGTGCGCACCCTGCGCAAGCGCAACTCCAAGGCGGCCCTGTACGAGTACGCGGTGACCGCCCGCCGGGGCTAGCGAGCCGGTCGTGTATCAGCGACTGTCCGACTTGCGAACCAGCCAGGGCCGCGTCAGGTCAGGGCCGCGCGTCGGCGACGTAGGCGTCGACCCAGGGCGTGCGGTAGCCGTCCTCGGCCCAGAGCACTGGGAAGAAGGCCTCGTCCATCTCGGTCTCGCCGGGCCGGCGGTAGCGGGAGTAGACGGGGTGGCTGGCAGCCGGGTTCCAGCGCGTGTCGGCGGCCATCAGGTGGCTGATGACCGCGCGCCGCTCGGCGTCGGCCCGGTCGTTGGCCGGGCTGCCGTGGAAGACCCAGGCGTCGTGGAACGCGGCACCGCCGGCCGGGACCTCGATCGGGACCAGGTCCAGCTCGGCGCCGGCGGGCATGACCTCGCGGACGTAGGACAGCCAGTCGTCGGGGGCGTGGAACCTGCCCCCGACCGGGACCTTGGGCCAGTGGTGCGAGCCCCGGGCGTAGCAGATCGTTCCGGTGTCGGCACTGGTGTCGTCCAGCGCCATCCAGCAGGTGACCATGTTCGGCGGCTCCAGCCAGTCGAGGTAGGAGCCGTCCTGGTGCACCAGCAGGGCCTTGCCGCTGGGCGGCTTCCAGATCAGGTTGTCCTGGTTGATGCGCAGGCCGGGGAGGCCGGCGAGCCGGGCAGCGAACCCGGCGTTGCGGCGGGCGAGCGTGGTGGCGGCGACCACCCGGTCGGCCCTCCACGCGTTGCACAGCTGGCGGGTGACGTTGCCCGGGGTCACCCCGGGGGTGTAGTTGACCTCGTCGGGAGCGACCCCGGTCTCCCACTCGTGCTTGAACAGCCGCTCCCAGCGCGCCCGGACCCGCTCCACCTCCTCCCGGGGCAGGAACTCCTCGACCACGACGAAGCCATCGCGGCGGTACGCCTCGACCTGCTCGGCTGTGGGCTCCACGTCCGTCTCCTTCCTCTACGGCCCGGATCACCCGGCGACGCTGCTGAGACCACGGCCCGGATCACCCGGCGACGCTGCCGAGACCACGGTGCCACGACCGCGAGGATCAGCCATCCCCGTCGAGGCTCGGGCGGGGCGCGCCGGTCCCGCCCGCGAGCAGTTCCCGGTAGAGCGCGAGGTAGGCGTCGGCGGCGCGGTCCCAGGTGAAGCGGTCAAGCACCAGGCGGCGCAGGCTCGCCCCCATGGCGCCGAGGTCGGCGCCCGGGCCGAGCAGCTCCACCAGGCCACGGGCGAGGCCGTCGACGGTCGCCGGCACGACCAGCCCGCCACCGGCCTCGGCGACCTCGCCAAAGCCGCACCTGTCGGTGAGCAGCACCGGGGTGCCGGCGGCGCCCGCCTCGAGCGCCACGATCGACATCGCCTCCTGCCGTGAGGGGACGGCGAGCAGGGTGGCGGCGTGGTACGCGGCCGCCTTGGCCGGCCCGTCCAGATGCCCGGTGACGTGGACCCGGCCGGCCACGCCCTCCTCCTCGACGATCCGGTCGAGCTCGCCGCGCATGCCCTCGTCGGGGCCGGCGAGCACCAGGTGGTGGTCTGGCAGCCGGCCGCACACGGCGCAGAACGCCCGCAGCAGCAGGTCGGGCCCTTTGATGGCGTTGAGCCGCCCGACGAACAGCACGAACGGGCTCGGGCCGAGGCCGAAGCGGTCACGGAACCCGGCCTCGCCCGCCTGGCCCC
>DASYUT010000033.1 GCA_036000965.1 Actinomycetes bacterium | reverse complement strand
CCGGCCGGCGTCCCCACCCGGCCTGGCGGTCCGTCAGCATCAGGCCGGCAGCACCGATCGCGTGGTCTACCCGCTGGCCGACTGAGCGTGCCGGTCCGGGACGCGGGACTCCCCCGGGTTCCCGATGCGCAGCGCCGCCCCTACACTCCGACCATGGACCTCCCCCTCCGGGACCGGGGCACATGGGATCCCGGCTCCCGAAGGCCGAGCGCTCGGCCGCGGCGCCGGCGCCCGGGGTATGATCCGGCGATGACCACGCAGCGGACCTACCCGCCCTACAGTGCCGACGAGCGGGCGATGCTGGACGCCTGGCTCGACTACCACCGGGCGACGCTGGCGGTCAAGTGCGACGGGCTGAACGACGCGCAGCTGCGCGAGCGGGCCGTGCCGCCGTCCAGCCTGTCGCTGCTGGGCCTGGTCAGGCACATGGCCGAGGTGGAGCGCGCCTGGTTCCGGCGCTGCCTTGGCGGCGAGGACGCGCCGGGCATCTACTACTCCGACGACGACCCGGACGGGGACTTCGACAACGTCGACACCGCCGACGTCGCCGAGGCGTTCGCGACCTGGCAGGCCGAGTGCGAGCACGCCCGCCGGGCCGTGGCCGCGGCGCCCTCGCTGGAGGCCACCGGCCAGCGCCGCGGCGAGGCGGTCTCCCTGCGCTGGGTCCTGGTCCACATGATCGAGGAGTACGCCCGCCACAACGGCCACGCCGACCTGCTCCGCGAGCGCATCGACGGCACCGTCGGCGAGTGAGCGACCCGGGCCGGGACGGTCAGCTCTTGACGTCCTTGGTGGCGAAGTTGGCCCAGGCCGCGCCGAGGAACACCGCGATGTAGACGCCCTGGATGGCGAAGCCGCGGCCGACGCCGCGCCACAGGATCGGGGTGCGGAACAGGTCGACGAAGGCGAGCCAGTAGTGGGTGGGCAGGTACGGCTTGACCGCGGCGGCCGCGTCCAGCAGGTCGAGCACCTGGGAGGTCACCAGCGCGGCGAGCGCGGCGAGGGCGGCGGCCAGCGGCGAGTCGGTGACCGTCGAGGCGAACAGCGCGATCGCCCCCACCCCAAGCATCGACCAGGCCACGTAGGCGACGGTCACCGCCGTGCGGAAGTAGGCGTCCGGGCCGGTGATGGTCGCCCCCGACACCGAGGGCAGCGGCTTGATCCCGAACAGCCAGGCGCCCACCGCGAAGGCGGCCGCGGCGACCACCAGCACGGCCAGGAACACGAACACGGTCACCACGGCGAGCTTCACCAGCAGCAGGCGGGTCCGCCCGACGGGCCGGGTGAGCAGGTAGCGCAGGGTGCCGGCGCTGGCCTCGCCGGCCACGGCGTCGCCCGCGACCACCGCGACGGCCACGGGCAGGAACACCGGCAGCACCAGGGCGAGCGCTGCCGCGGGGAAGAGCGCCCCGTTGCCGAGCACCTGGGCGAGGAAGGCGGGCCCCTCCCCCGGCCGGGGGCCGACCCCGGTGACCTCGAGGAACACCGCGACCAGGGTGGGCAGGCCGGCCAGGAGCACGACGGTCACCCAGGTCCTGGGCCGCGTGAGGAGCTTGCGCAGCTCAACCAGGAGCACCGGGGACCTCCCGGCCCGCCGGCGGCCCTGGTGACACCGCGTGGGCCGCGGTGCTCCTGGCCACCCCGGCGCTGCCCGGCCCGCCGCCGGTGAGCGACAGGAACACCTCCTCGAGGGAGGGCCGCTCCACGACCAGCTCGCGCACGCGCACGCCGCCGCCCACCAGGTGACGGTTGAGGCTCTCGCTGCCGGTGCCGTCGAGGTGCACCACGACCTGGCCGGCGAGCCGCTCGCCGACCTGGACGCCGGGCAGCCGCGCGGCCAGCTCGGCCGTTCGGGCCACGTCCGGGGTGACCACCCGGACCCGGCCGGACGGGGCGAGCAGCGCCTCGACCCGGTCCTGGGCGACCAGCCGGCCCTGGTGGACGATGGCGGCCCGCGAGCAGACCAGCTCGACCTCGGCCAGCAGGTGGCTGGACAGGAACACGGTCGTGCCCTGACCGGCCAGGTCCACGAGCAGGTCGCGGACCTCCCGCATCCCCTGCGGGTCGAGGCCGTTGGTCGGCTCGTCGAGGACCAGCAGCCGGGGCGCGCGCAACAGCGCGGCGGCCAGGCCGAGGCGCTGGCGCATGCCGCTGGAGTACGCCTTGACCGGGCGGCGCCCGACCCCGTCCAGGCCGACCTTGGCCAGGGCGTCGCCGACGCGGCCGGCCCGGTCGGCGCGGCGGCCCCCGGGCCCGGGGCGGCGAGGGCCGGGCGGGCCGGCCGCGTCGAACAGCGACAGGTTGGTGCGGCCCGACAGGTGCGGGTAGAAGCCCGGCCCCTCCACCAGCGAGCCGACCTCGGGCAGGACCGAGCGCCGGGCCCTCGGCATCGGCCGACCGAGCAGCTCGACCGTGCCTGAGGTGGCGAACACCAGCCCGAGCAGCATGCGCACGGTGGTGGTCTTGCCCGACCCGTTGGGGCCGAGGAAGCCGAACAGGTCGCCTTCGTGGACGTCGAGGTCGAGGCCGTCCACGGCCAGCACCCGTCCGTAGCGCTTGGTCAGCCCGCAGGTGCGGATCACCGACGTCACGCCTGCGCCACCCCGTCCCGGGCGAGCTGGGTCGCGACCCGCTCGAGGACCCGTGGCGGCACCGTGCCGGCGAGCGCGTAGGCGACCCCGGCCCGGTCGAACACCAGCCCGTTCAGCAGCGGCGTGGAGACCAGGCTGGCCTCGCCCCAGGCGCCCCGCACCCGCGGCACCCGCTCGAGGAAGGCCCGGGTGCGCCGCGAGAACCGGTCGGGGAAGGCGAGCACCGCGACCAGCCCGAAGCCCTGGCCGAAGGTGCCGGCCGCGCGGGCCACCCGGCTGCGCCCCGGCAGGCCGGCGAGGCTCGCCGGCAGCACGAACGGCGAGAAGCGGTCGATGGTGCCGGCCATGTCGGCCGCCTCCTGGTCGACGACCTCGGCGTCGAGCGGGAGGTGGAAGGTGACGTCCTCGGGGCCGGGGGCGGCCTGGCGCAGGTCGAGGAAGGCGGTGGCCAGGATCGGCGCGACCGCGCCACGGGCGGTCACCTCGACCCGCAGCGGCAGGCCGGTCGCCGGGTCGGCCCACAGGTCGACCCGGCCCACCGTGGTGTCGGGCGAGCGCGGCACGATGCGCAGGCCCGCGGCGACCACGCCGGCGACCCGGCGGCCGCGAACCCGGCGCACCTCGTCCGGGGCCGCGGCCGCGGCCAGCCGCCGGCCCAGCTCGGGCGGGAGCAGGTCGGCGGGGCGCGCGAAGCGGACGGCCGCCTCGCCCTCGGTCCGGTCGGCCCGTTGCTCGCCCGAGTCCCACCGCCACGTGCCGAACTCGTCCTGGTAGGTGTCGCGCTCGCCGGCCAGGGTGAGCTCGTCGACCCGCCAGGCGGTGGGGCCGCGCACCCAGGCTCGCATGCGGGTCGTCTCCCCGAGCAGGGCCACCACCTGGCCCGCGCGGGGCACGTCGGGCAGGCCGAGCCCCGCCCGGCTCTCGGCGTACCCCCGGTAGGCGACCGACCCCGACGCCCGCACCCTGGCCAGCAGGTCCAAGGCGGCGACCTCACGGCCGGGGACGGGCACGGCCGCGACCAGCGCCGGCACCGAGGCGAGCACGGCCACGCCGGCGAGCACCGCGAGCCAGCGCCACGACCATCGGGAGCGTGCAGACCAGTGCATCGCTCCACGGTACGACGGCCCGGCCGCTTGCGGGCGCCCGGGAGCGCAAGTCCGGGTATGCTCGGCCGTCACCGCCGGAGCCGGCGTCGTCACCGCCGGGAGCCGGCGTCGCGAGAGGGAGCCAGCCATGGCCTACCACGTCCGCCTGCAGCCGGGCCAGAAGGTGCGGCTCGCCGACCACGACCCGGACGCGGACGGCGGCCTGGACAAGCAGGCCGGACGGGAGGCCCTGGCCGCCCTGCGGAAGCAGCTGGCCGAGCTGCAGCAGGAGCTGTACGCGGCCGGCTGCAACAGCGTGCTGGTGGTCCTGCAGGGCATGGACACCAGCGGCAAGGACGGCACCATCGTCTGCAAGTTCTTCCTGCACATCTCCCAGGACGAGCGGCGGCGGCGCCTGCTCGCCCGCGAGCAGGACGTGGCCAAGGCCTACAAGCTCTCCCCCGGCGACTGGCGCGAGCGCGAGCGCTGGGACGACTACATGGCCGCCTACCAGGACGCGCTGCGGCGGTGCGGCACCGAGGAGGCCCCGTGGCACCTCATCCCGGCCAACCGGAAGTGGTACCGCAACCTGGCCGTGGCCGAGGCGCTGGTCGAGGCGTTGCGCGGCCACCGCAAGCAGTGGCAGCGGGAGCTCGAGCGGTTGAGCAGGGAGCGCCTGGCCGAGCTGGCCAAGATCAAGGCCGAGGCACAGACGGCCGCGGCACAGGCGGCGGAGGCGAACGAGGCGGAGGCGGAGGCGACTGCGGCCTCAGCCGCCAGCTGAGCGGGCGGTCTCGCGCAGGGCGGTCTGCAGGGCGGCGGCGGCCGACCCGGGGCGGCCGTCGCCGATGCGCACGCCGTCGACTCCGACCACCGGCATGACCTCGCGGACCGTGCTGGTCATGAACGCCTCGTCGGCGGCGACGAGGTCGTCGGCGCTGAACACGCCCTCGACGACCCGGTAGCCGGCCCTCGGGGCCAGCTCGACGAGCGCACCCCGGGTCACCCCGGCGAGGATGCCGAGGTCGAGCGCTGGCGTGTAGAGGACCTGCCCGGAGCGCCACCAGACGGTGGCGGTGGGCGCCTCGAGCAGCTCGCCGCCCAGGCCGACGAAGACGGCGTCGTCGGCGCCGCGGGCCTGGGCCGCCCGCTGCGCGGCCATGTTCACCGCGTAGCTGGTGGTCTTGGCCCCGGCCAGCAGCCAGGGCGCGGCCGCGCGGACCAGCGGATCGACCGCGAGGGTGAGCAGGGCGATGCGCAGGCCGCGGCGCCGGGCCTCCTCATGCTCGCCGGGCACCTCGGTGACGACCGCGAAGGCGCTGGAGACCAGCTCGGCCTCGGTGCCGCGGGTGCAGACCAGGCGGATCACCCCGTCGCCGCCGTCGCACGCACCGGCCGCCTCGCCGACCAGCTCGTCGAGCCCGTGGGGCAGGGTGATCTGGAGGGCGGCCGCCGACGCGGCCAGCCGGTCCAGGTGGGCGCCGAGCCGGAACGGCCGGCCCTGGTAGGCCCGCATCGTCTCGAAGACCGCCTCACCCCGGAGCAGGGCCAGGTCGAGCGGGGACACACCCTGCCCGCCGCCCTGGACCACGCCCGGCCCGGTGGCGAGGACGCGCAGGACCCGGGGCGCCGCCACGGTCAGCGCGGCAGCCGCTCTTCGAGGTAGCCGACGAGCCGGTCGAGGGCGACCCGGTCCTGGCCCATCGTGTCGCGGTCGCGCACGGTGACCGCGCGGTCCTCCAGCGAGTCGAAGTCGACCGTCACGCAGTACGGGGTGCCGACCTCGTCCTGCCGCCGATAGCGGCGCCCGATCCCGCGGGCGTCGTCGAAGTCGACCATCCACCGGTCCCGCAGCATGGCGGCCACGTCCTGTGCCATGGGCGAGAGCCTCTCGTTGCGGGACAGCGGCAGCACCGCGACCTTGTACGGAGCCAGGCGGGGGTCGAGCTTGAGCACGGTGCGCAGCTCGGTCCCGCCCGCGGCGGTCGGCGCCTCCTCCTCCCGCCAGGCGTCGATCAGGAACACCAGCGCGGCCCGGTCGACCCCGACGGCCGGCTCGACCACGTAGGGGATGTAGCGGGTGTCACGCTCCGGGTCGTAGTACGACATGTCGTGGCCCGAGTAGTTCTGGTGCTGGGTCAGGTCGTAGTCGGCCCGGTTGGCGACGCCCTCCAGCTCCGACCAGCCGAACGGGAACTTGTACTCGATGTCGACCGCCCGCTTGGCGTAGTGGGCGAGCTCGTCGGGGCCGTGCTCGCGCAGGCGCAGGTTCTCCTTGCGGATGCCGAGGTCGAGGAACCAGTCCTGGCGCTCGGCGATCCAGCGCTCGTGCCAGTCCTCGTCGGTGCCCGGCTCGACGAAGAACTCCATCTCCATCTGCTCGAACTCGCGGGTGCGGAAGATGAAGTTCCCGGGGGTGATCTCGTTGCGGAACGACTTGCCGATCTGGGCGACGCCGAACGGGACCTTCTTGCGGCTGGCGGCCTGCACGAACGGGAAGTCGACGAAGATGCCCTGGGCGGTCTCGGGACGCAGCCACACCACCGCGGAGGCGTCCTCGACCGGGCCCATGAACGTCTTGAACATGAGGTTGAAGTTGCGCGGGTCGGTGAACGGCCCCTTGCCGCAGTTCGGGCAGGTCAGCTCGCCGGGCTCGGGCGGCCGGCCGTGCTTGGCCTGGAACGCCTCCTGCAGGTGGTCCTCGCGGAAGCGCATGTGGCAGTTGGTGCACTCGACCAGCGGGTCGGAGAACGACTGCAGGTGGCCGGAGGCCTCCCAGACCCTGGGCGACATGATGATGGCCGCGTCCTGGCCGACGATGTCCTCGCGGAGCTGCACCATCGAGCGCCACCAGGCCCGCTTCACGTTGTTCTTGAGCTCGACCCCCAGCGGACCGTAGTCGTAGCTCGAGCGCAGACCACCGTAGATCTCGCTCGACTGGAAGACGAAGCCCCGGCGCTTGGCCAGGTTGACGATGGCGTCCATCGGGTCGGTGGGCACGGGCGGCAGCCTCCTGAATGCCGCCGGCACGGCTTGCCGGCGGTCGGGTTGGTCGACCTCATCCTACCGGAGCGGCGGACCCGGTCCCCGGCGGACCCCGTCCCGGGCGGCGGACCCCGTCCCCGTCGGCGGACCCCGTCCCGGGCCTGCTTCGCCTGGTGGGGGTGGCAGGCGGCACCACACGTGGCTGTGGTGCACCGCGGACCCGGTCCCGGGCCTGCTCGGGTCGGTGGGGGCGGCCCGGCCGGCCGCCCGTGGGGGCGGGCGGGCGGCCGGGCCGGGCGGGGGGCTCAGTCGTCGGAGCGGGCCAGCTCGGGCACCAGCCTGGCCGCGTCGATCGTGCCGAGGCCGCTCGACAGGTCGTAGCCGGGGCGGGCCGGGAAGCCCGTGACCGTGAAGGTCCGGCCGTGCTGCGTGAACGTGACGGTGTTGTCGCCCCGGGTGACGTCGACGACGCCGGGCGAGCCGCGCCTGGCCAGCTCGTACAGGCGCGGGTTGAGCAGTCCGAGGCGCCTGCCGGCGGCCTGGGCGGCGACGGCGACGACGCCGGCCAGCTCGGGGGTTGCCGCGCTGGTGCCGCCGAAGATGTACCAGCCGGGCGTGATGCCGTCGCCGCCGCTGAACCCGATGCGGACGAGCACGCCGCCGTCGACCGCAGCGCTCATAGCGACGTCGGGGGTGCCGCGGTGCTCGCCCACGACCCGCCGCACGCCGTCCTGGTAGCTGGGCCGGGCGAAGATCCTGGACCGGCCGCCGCCGCTGGCGGCTGCGGTGCCGAACAGCTTCTGGTCGTTCCAGACGTTGTCGGGCGCGGTCCGCCGGCCCTTGGCGTCGAGGTGGAGCTGGGTGCCACCGACCGAGGTGACCAGTGGGTCGGACGACGGCCAGGAGCTGGCCCGGCTGGTGTACAGGTCGGTCAGGTTGCGCTTGAAGCCGGTCGCGCCGGTGTCGCCCGATGCGGCCAGCACGGTCACGTCATGCTTCCGGGCGTTCTTGAACGCGCTGCGGAGCCGCAGCAGCGACTGGGCGGTCGGGAAGGTCTCCTCGGTCGCCCCGAAGCTCTGCGAGATGACGTCACCGAGGTCGTGGTCGATCACATGGTTCTCGGCCTTGACGATCTCGGGGAAGCCCTGGACACCCTGGGTCTCCGACACGGGGGTGACGACCAGCAGGATGTCGGCGCCCGGGGCGACGGCATGGGCCCACTGCACGTCGAGGGTGGTCTCCTCCGCCCAGGCGGCCATCTCGGGGTCCCTGGGGTCGAACGCCGGCACCTTCCCGGCCGGCGCGATGATGCGGAAGCCCGGCGGGTCGGGCAGGCCGAAGGCCCGGTTGAACTGCTTCAGGTCCTGCCGGATCGTTGGCGAGCCGAACGGGACCACGATCACGATGGTCCGCCCGCGCCCGGTGAGGCCACGCTTGTAGAGGGGCTTGAGGTTGTAGGCGCGCTGGAGCTGGGACGGCGCGTAGCAGGAAACCCCGGTGCTCGCCTGGCACTGTGCGGTGGTCGGCGGGGCCTGCCAGTGCCTGCGCGCAAGCAGGCGCGCGCTGGGGCGGGGGGCGACGCGCCCGACCGCGGCGGCGCGCGGGCGGACGGTGGCGCCGCCCGGCTCGGCGGCGACCGCCGTGGAGCCGAGCACGCTGACGGCGACGAGGCCGATGCCAGCCACGATGCTGACCGGACGAGACCGCATGGGCATCCCTCCCTGGGGAGCTTGTCTTGGAACTCAGACGATGCGGTCGAACGAGACAACGGACAAACTACCGATGCCGTATTTCTCTAAGCAGTTCGGCCCAGGGAACGGCAGTGCAGCGCGCAACCTGCGACCGCGGGATCGTGCGACCGGAGCCGGGTTGCCCGGCTCGAACGGGCGCTCAGCGGGCGAGCCGCTCGAGGGCTGCGGTGGCGTCGCCGTCCGGATGCGTGCGCAGGATGCGCTCGCGGTCATCCTCGGAGAGGCCGCCCCAGACGCCGTACGGCTCCCGGTGGGCCAGCGCGTAGGCCGCGCACGGGGCCCGGACCGGGCAGACCAGGCAGATCCGCTTGGCCTCGAGCTCCCGGCGGCGCTTGGTCGGGCCGCGCTCGCCGTCGCGCGAGAAGAACGCCGAGCCGTCGGTCTCCCGGCAGGCGGCCCGCTCCTGCCAGGCGAACGCCGAGGCCAGCACCGACCGGCTGAAGCGGGCGTTCATCCGCGGTACTCCCATGACCTGACCTTTCACCCCGCCGACGGTACGAGCCCCGGGCAAACCTTAGGCACGTGATGCCATTTGTCAAGGTGTGCATTCTGCTATCTGGTGCTCGCTGCCTGGTGTTCGCTGTGCTCCTGCCTGGTGCTCGCTGCCTGGTGCTCGCTGGCTGGTGCTCGCTGCCGGTCGTGGAGAGGCTCGGCCGACCCGGACGGACTTCAGCCCGCCGAGCACCTTATCTGGCGACGATCCCGGACCGGTCGTGGAGAGGCTCGGCCGACCCCGACGGACCGGCCCGTCCGATGACATCCAGGGTGCATTCCACTATCGTCCCCTGGCATGGAGCCTGAGGGCCGTGTGCCGCTGCGGGAGCGCAAGAAGCGCAAGACCCGCTGCGAGCTGGAAGCGGCCGCGCTGCGGCTGTTCTCCGAGCGTGGCTTCGACGCTGTCACCGTGGAGGAGATCACCGACGCCGCCGAGGTGTCGAAGCGGACGTTCTTCCGCTACTACGCCTGCAAAGAGGACGTCCTGTTCGCCGACCACGCCAGGCACCTGCGCGAGCTCGAGCTCGGGCTGGACGGGCGGCCGGCCGGCGAGCCCGTGCTCGCCGCCGTCCGGGCGGGGCTGGTCGCGCTGGCTGCGACACTCGAGGAGGAGCAGGAGCAGGTCCTGACCCGCGCCCGGATCGTGGTCACGACCCGATCGCTGCACGGGCGCGCCCTCGAGGTCTACAGCCTGTTCCAGGAGGCGATCGCCGAGGCGGTGGCGCGCCGCTGCGGTGCCGACCCCGTCGGGGACCTGCGGGTCAGGCTGGTGGCCGGGATCGCGGCGACCGCGCTGCGCGAGGCGGTGCAGGCGTGGGCGCTCGGCGACCGCCGGGAGTCGCTGCCCGCCCTGGTCGACACCTCGCTCGAGCTGTCGAGCACGGGGCTGGCCGGGCTGCTCTCGGACCGCCCGCGCCCGGCGCCGGTGCGCAGGGCGGAGGCTGACCCCGGCGCGCTCGCGGCCGAAGCCTGACCGCCGCTACCCCCCGGTCGGGTGCCAGACCGTCTTGGTCTCCAGGAAGGCCGCGATCCAGTAGGGGTCCTGCCCGCGAGCGTCTTCGAGCCAGTCCCGGCCCGAGAGCCTGACCGGCGCGGCGACCCGCTTGACGCTCTCGGCCGCGGCCAGCTCGGCCTCCTTGTACAGGGCGAGGTCGAGCCCGGCCAGGTCGAGCGCGTTCACGTCCATGTGGGCGGCCAGGGGGCCGACCAGCTCGGCGGTGAAGCCGGTGAGGACGTTGACCACCCCGCCGGGCACGTCGCTGGTCGCCAGCACTTCGGCCAGGGTGACGGCGGGCAGCGGGCGGGCCTCGGCGGCCAGCACGACCGCGGTGTTGCCCGAGACCACGATCGGCGCGAGCCGGGAGACCAGCCCGAGCAGCGACGACTCAGCCGGGGCGACCAGGCCGACCACCCCGGTCGGCTCGGGAACCGAGAAGTTGAAGTAGGGGCCGGCCACGGGGTTGGCCGAGCCGAACACCTGGGCCAGCTTGTCGGCCCAGCCCGCGTACCACACCCAGCGGTCCACCGCCTTGGCGACCGCGTCGGCGGCCTGGCGGTGGGTGGTGCCCTCGGACCGGGCGACCTCGTCGACGAACTGCTCGCGCCTGCCCTCGAGCATCTCGGCCACCCGGTACAGGACCTGGCCCCGGTTGTAGGCGGTCAGGCCGGCCCAGCCCGGGAACGCCTTGCGGGCGGCGACCACCGCGTCGCGGACGTCCTTGCGCGAGGCCCGGCAGGCGTTGGCCCATGCCTTGCCCTTGGCCTCGGTCACCAGGTACGAGCGCCCCGACTCGGTGCGCGGGAACCTGCCACCGATGTAGAGCTTGTAGGTCTTGCGGACGTCGAGACGGTCACCGTCGGCCACTGACGCCTCCATCCAGGTGAGGTCCTCAGGTGAGGTCGAGGTAGGCGGCCAGCCCGTGCCGGCCGCCTTCGCGGCCGAAACCGGACTCCTTGTAGCCGCCGAACGGCGAGGTGGGGTCGAAGCGGTTGAACGTGTTGGCCCACACCACCCCGGCCCGCAAGCGGCCGGCCAGGTCGAGGATACGGCTGCCCTTGTCGGTCCACACGCCGGCCGACAGCCCGTAGGGGGTGTTGTTGGCCTTCTCGACCGCCTCGTCGGGAGTGCGGAAGGTCAGCACCGAGAGCACCGGGCCGAAGATCTCCTCCTGGGCGATGCGGTAGGACTGGGCGACCCCGGTGAACACCGTGGGCCGGAACCAGAAGCCGCGCTCGGGCAGGTCGCACGGGGGCTGGTACACCTCGGCTCCGTCGGCCTCGCCCGAGGCCACCAGCTCCTCGATCCTGTCGAGCTGGGCGCGGGAGTTGATCGCGCCCACGTCGGTGTTCTTGTCGAGCGGGTCGCCCACCCGCAGGGTGGCCATGCGCCGCTTCAGCTTGCCGACCAGCAGCTCGGCGATCGACTCCTGTACCAGCAGGCGCGACCCAGCGCAGCACACGTGCCCCTGGTTGAAGTAGATGCCGTTGATGATGCCCTCGACGGCCTGGTCGACCGGGGCGTCGTCGAGCACGATGTTGGCCGCCTTGCCGCCCAGCTCGAGGGTGAGCCGCTTGCCGGAGCCGGCCAGGGTGCGCTGGATCGCCTTGCCCACCTCGGTCGACCCGGTGAACGCGACCTTGTCGACGCCCGGGTGGGCGACCAGGGCGGCGCCGGTCTGTCCCGCGCCGGTGACGATGTTGACCACCCCGGGCGGCAGCTCGGCCTGCTGCAGCACCTCGCCGAGGAGCAGGGCGGTGAGCGGCGTGGTCTCGGCCGGCTTGAGCACCACGGTATTGCCGGCGGCGAGCGCTGGCGCGAGCTTCCAGGCCGCCATCAGCAGCGGGAAGTTCCAGGGGATGACCTGGGCGGCGACGCCGAGGGGGCGCGGACCGGGCGCGCCGGGAAAGGCGTAGTCGAGCTTGTCGGCCCAGCCGGCGTGGTAGAAGAAGTGGGCCGCGGCCAGCGGGACGTCGACGTCGCGGGACTCCTTGATCGGCTTGCCGCCGTTCATGGTCTCGAGGACCGCGAACTCCCGGGCCCGCTCCTGCAGGACGCGGGCGATCCGGTACAGGTACTTGGCCCGCTCGGCCCCTGACGTCTTCGACCACGTCTTGGTGTAGGCGGCCCGGGCCGCCTTGACCGCCGCGTCGACGTCCTCCTCCCCCGCCTCGGCGACCGAGGCGAGGACCTCCTCGGTGGCCGGGTTGATGGTCTTGAAGTGCGAGCCGGACAGCGGCGCGACCCACTTCCCGCCGGTGAGCAGGCCGTAGCTCTCGCGGACCTTGACGTGGTCGGTGGCCTCGGGCGCGGGCGCGTAGCTCCAGTCCAGCCGCGCCGGCGCCCGGCCCGGCGCCGCGGTGATCTCGTCGGCCATCGTCGGCCTCCCGTCGGATGGGTGGGTGAAGCTGTCGATCGGCGAGCTGCGATCAGGGTAGCGCCGAGGACCTCACCTCGATGAACCGCTGAGGCGGCACCTCGGACGACCCTACGATCCTCCAAGGGAACCGCCGAGACGGCGCCCCGGACGACCCCTTCAGTCGATGGTGAAGTGGTCGGGTGACTGGTAGCGGCCGGTGCGCTCCTTGGCGAGCTGCATGAGGCAGTCGTTGAGCAGGCTGGACGCCCCGATCCGGTAGCGGTCGGGGGTGAGCCAGTCCGGGCCCAGGGTCTCGTTCACCAGCACCAGGTGCTGGACGGCCTGCTTGGCGGTGCGCACGCCGCCGGCCGGCTTGAACCCCACGACCCGGCCGGTGCGGTCGTGGAAGTCGCGGATCGCCTCGAGCATGACCAGGGCGACCGGCAGGGTGGCGGCTGGCTGGACCTTGCCGGTGGAGGTCTTGATGAAGTCGGCCCCGGCCGCCATCGCGAGCATGCTGGCCCGGCGCACGTCGTCGTAGGTGCCGAGCTCGCCGGTCTCGAGGATGACCTTGAGGCGGGCGGGGCCGCAGGTGTCCTTGACGATCAGGATCTCCTCGAACACCTCCCGGTAGCGGCCGGCCAGGAACACGCCCCGGCTGATCACCATGTCGACCTCGTCGGCCCCGGCCTCGACGGCGTCGGCGACGTCGGCCAGGCGGACCGCGAGCGACGCCTGCCCGCTCGGGAACGCGGTCGCCACCGAGGCGACCTTGACCGGCGAGCCGGCCAGGGCGCGCTTGGCGGTGGCCACGAGGGTGGGGTACACGCAGACGGCCGCGACGGGGGGGACGGCCGGGTCGGCGGTGTCGGGCCGCCGGGCCTTGGAGCACAAGGCCTCGACCTTGCCCGGGGTGTCGGCCCCTTCCAGGGTGGTGAGGTCCATCACAGCCACCGCCAGGCGCAAGGCGGCCACCTTGGCGTCCTTCTTGATGCTCCGCTTGGCCAGCGAGGCAGCGCGCTCCTCGACGCCGACCCGGTCCACGGCGGATCGCGACAGCAGCGGGCCGAGCCCGGCCTCCTGCAGGAAGCTGCCGCCGGCCTCGGGGAGCCGGACGGGTGTGGTCGCCATGCCGCCTCCCGCGATCGGGGTCGGAACCCCTAGCTGGGGCCAGGAACCCCCAGATGGGGCCAGGAACCCCCCTATTGTAGGAGCGCGCCGGAGCGGCCGCCGAAGCCCCCGAGCCCCCGGTTCCGCGCAGAACACGACGACCGCCTACGCAAACGACGAAGCTGTCACCATCTTGTGACCCTGGACCTGCATGATTGGCTCGGCATGCTCTCTACACTGGAGGGGAGCCGGCCGTACCGGAAGGGAGACCCAGGCGGTGCGTTCGCTCGGGAGAGGGTTCGTCCTGGTCCTGGTCGGCGCGTTCCTGTTCGGCGTGTACAAGACTCACGCCCCGGGCGCGCGGGCGGGTGCCACGCTCGATGCGCCGACCCGGACCGACCCGGTGGTCAAGGCGCACCGCAGCCAGAAGCCGCCCAAGCTCGTCTCGGTGCGGACCTCGAGGCACGGCATCTACGACCGCGTCGTCTTCACCTTCGCCGGTCCCCTGCCCGCCTCCCGGACCGGCTACGTCCGCAACGTCCGCACCACGGGGTCGGACAAGCCGGTGCCGCTGGACGGGTTCGCCGACCTCCAGGTCAGCTTCGACGCCCTGAGCCGCGACCGTTCGGGCCGGCTCACCTGGCCGGGGCCAGCCACCATCCACCCCCGCTACCCGTCGTTGCGGCAGGTCACCCTGGCCGGTACCGGGACCGGCGACGGCGAGCGGACCGTGTTCGGGCTCGGCGTCGACCACCGCGTGGGATTCCGGGTGATCGAGGTCGACAAGCCCTCAGGCATCGCGATCGACGTCGCCTCCTGACGAGCCGCCCTGGACCACTCACCTGCTTCGCCGACCGCCATGACAGGAACGTTCGATCTGGCCGGAACCTCTCGGCCCTGGAAGGGGGCAGCATGGGCCTCGACGTCTATGTCGGCTCCCTGACCAGCTACTACGCCAGCGGGCCGCCGACCGCGGTCGAGCGCCTGGCGTGGCAGCAGCGGGTCCCCTACATGGTCATCCGCGGCGAGCGGCGGTCGGGCGGGCAGACCGAGCACGACGTGATCCGCGCCGCCGTGCTGGCCTGGCGCGACGAGCTGCGCCGGGGGCTCGGCGACCGGCTCGAGCACCCGCTGGAGTGGGACGAGTCCCCCGAGGCGCCGTCGTTTGCGGGCCGGCCCGGCTGGGACAGCTACGGCGCCGTGCTGGTGCTCGCCGCCCACGACGAGCATCCCGAGCTGGAGGCCCCGGCCACGGTCTCGGCGGACTGGCCCGACGACGTCGCCTACCAGACGGCGGTCGCCGCCGGGACCGGCTCCCGCTACGACCAGCTCCTGCTTCCCGACCTGTGGCTCCCCTGCCGGTTCGGGTTCACCTTCCGCACCCGGGACGCTGCCGGGCAGGCGGTCGAGGTGGGGTCGAGCGCCACGCTGCTCGCCCAGCTCCGCACCTTGCGGGCCCGGACCGGCCTGGCCGTCCCCGACGGTAAGGTCGAGGTCGAGGTCGTCCGCCCGCCCGGGCCCAAGCCGCCCCTGCGCGACGCCGCCCGCTACGGCCTTGCCACCCTGCTCCTGCTGGCCGGCCGGTCGGTCGAGCACCGGGTCCCGATGCGCCTCGACGACTGACTGGTCACGCCCGCGGAGCTGGCCGGGCCGGTGTGCCACCGGCGCAGCCCCCAGGACGTGTCCACTCCGGCTACGTCCAGCGTGGTAGGACCGAGTACCTCCCGGGGCGGATTCCAGCGATCCCGGCGGGTCCTATCGTTGTCGGCATGGATGTCGCCCGTTGGCGGGGGGTCGGCCGTGCCGTGGTGGCCGACGTGGTTCCGGCCGTGGCCGCAGGGTCGGTGATGGTGTTCGGGTCGGGACCGGCGGCGAGCGGGGAGGTCCCGCCGCGCCGTCCCCTCGATGCGCTGGCGTACGTGCTCATAGGGGCTGCGGCGGCCGTGCTCTCGGGGCGGCGGCGGCGGCCGCTGGTGGTGCTGGCGGTCACGGCCGCGGCGAGCATCGTCTACCTGGCGTTCGAGTACCCGCACGGGCCGATCCTGCTAGCGATGAGCGTGGCGATGTACTCGGTCGCGATCAGGCTGCCGGCGGCGCCGTCCCTGGTCGCCTGCGGCATCACCCTGGCGGCCGTGGTCATGCCAGAGCTGTTGGTCATCGACCCGGAGCGGCTGCTCGTCGAGGCGCCGTTGCTGCTGGCGGTGCTGTCCGGGCTGCTGCTGCCGCCGTGGGCGATCGGGACGGTCGTGCGGCTCGGCCGGGAGGCCGAACGCCGTGCCCGCGAGGATGAGACCCGGCGGCGCACCTATGAGGAGCGGCTGCGGATCGCACGGGAGGTCCACGACGTGGTGGGGCACGGCCTGGCCGTGATCAACATGCAGGCCGGGGTGGCGCTCCACGTCCTGGGCAGGCGCCCCGAGCAGGCCGAGGTGGCGCTGGAGGCGATCAAGCAGTCCAGCAAGGACGCGCTGGAGGAGCTGCGGGGAACGCTGGCGATGTTCCGGCGGCCCGAGCCCGAGCCCGAGCCCGAGGACAGAGACAGAGACGGGGACGGGGACGAGGACGGAGACGAGGACAAGGACGGGGACGGGGCGTGGCGGCCGATGCCCGGGCTCGGCCAGCTCCACACGCTGGTGGCTGCCATGGCCGAGGGCGGCCTGCCGGTCGACCTGGCCGTCACCGGGGAGCGGGCCAGCCTGCCCGCGGCCGTGGACCTGGCCGCCTACCGGATCGTGCAGGAGTCGCTCACCAACGTGGTGCGCCACGCCGGGCCTGCCACCGCCACCGTTCGGGTCGGCTATGAGCCCGGCGCGGTGGTCCTGGAGATCACCGACACCGGCAGGGGCCGGGCGTGGGCGGGCACGCGGCCGGGCGGGCATGGCATCGCCGGGATGCGCGAACGCGCGGCTGCGGCGGGCGGGACGCTGGAGGCCGGCCCGCGCGCCGAGGGCGGGTTTCTGGTGTGTGCCCGCCTGCCGCTCGGGCAGGGTCGCAGATGATCCGGGTGGTGACCGCCGACGACCAGGCCCTGGTCCGGCTCGGCCTGCGGGTGCTGCTGGAGACCGAGGACGACATCACGCTGGTCGGTGAGGCGAACGACGGGCGGGCTACGGTCGAGCTGGTCCGGCGCACCCGCCCGGACGTGGTGCTGCTGGACGTGCGGATGCCGGTCATGGACGGGCTCCAGGCGCTGCGGGCGATCGTGGCCGACCCTGCGCTGACCGGCACTCGGGTGATCGTGCTGACGACCTTCGAGCTGGACGAGTACGTCTTCGAGGCGCTGCGGGACGGCGCCAGCGGGTTCCTGCTCAAGGACACCGAGCCGGCGGAGCTGCTGCGCGCCGTGCGTGTCGTCGCCGACGGCGCGTCGCTGCTGTCGCCTACCGTCACCCGCCGGGTGATCGGCGAGTTCGTGGCCAGGCGGGCGCGCCGGCCGGCGCCGCACCCGGGCGTGCGCGCGCTCACCGAGCGGGAGCGTGAGGTGGTGGTGTTG
>DASYUT010000032.1 GCA_036000965.1 Actinomycetes bacterium | reverse complement strand
CGGATCAGAAACGCCGGGTCGCGGGCGTACTGGGCCAGCAGCACCTTGATCGCCACCCGCCGCGCCAGCAGCCGGTCCCGACCCTCAAACACCTCAGCCATCCCACCAGCCCCCAACAACCGGCCCACCTCATACCGGTCGCGGAACTTCGGTGTGGCCCTCGGCGTGGTCATGGTCGCTCCGCGGTGGTCGCATGCATCGCGCGGCACAGGATCTCCGAAACTGGCCGGAAACGTGACATCGGGCAGGTCACCGGCACGCCGAAGGGCAGGGCCAGCTTGTCCCGCGAGCCTCAGGAGCCGGGCGCCCGCCGGGCCGGCTCCTGGTCCTGCAGGCGGGCGACCTCGTCGGTCAGCTCGTCCAGGAAGGCGTCGACCTCCAGCATCGCGTAGCCGCGCATCACCTTGGTGAACATCTTCTCGTTGATGTCCTCCGGCGTGACCAGCCGCATCGAGGGCCGGAAGCCCTGGCCGAGCGCGTCCTGCCAGCGGATGACCTCGCGGGCGACCTGGTCGAGGAAGCGGTCGACCTCCCGCCGGTGGTAGCCGCGGAGGGCGACGTGGAACTCCTTGCGGACGATGTCGTCGGCGGTGAGCCAGCGGGCCACTGGGATCGCCCGGCGGCTCACCATGCCGTGCAGGTGCATCAGCTCGACGGCCAAGTCGTCGAGGAAGTCGTCGACCTCAGGCATGTCGTAGCCGCGCATCGCCTTGGAGAAGACGACCTCGCTGACCTCCCTCGGAGTGAGCAGCCGCGTCGTCGGCCTGAGCCCGCGCGCGAGCGCGTCCTGCCAGCGGGCGATCTCCTCGGCTGCCCGGTCGAGGAACTCGTCGACCTCGTGCATCGCGTACCCGCGAATCGCCCTGGCGAACGTCTGCTCGTTGATGTGCCGCGCGGTGAGCCGCGAGGGGTCAGCGCTCATACCCCGAATCATACGGCTTGCGCAAGCAGCGTCAGAGCGGCACGTCTGGGCAGGTCGGCGGGCCAAATCGAAGGCGCGTCGGGTCGTGGCGCTCGCCCTGCGCGGGAAATCGGGACCGGTCGGGCATCGCAGGGGCGCCCCGGCGGTTTCTATCTGGGTACCGGTCCAGTGGCGGCCAGGAGGTCCACCGCAGTGCGACCCATGCTCGTTGTCCTCACCCTGCTGGCAACGTCCGGCGCTCTGGCCGGCTGCGCCGCGGCGGGGAGCGGCAGCGCCCCGACCGAGACCGAGCCGCCGACCTACTACACCGGCGGGCTGGGCGGTGCATCCAACGACACCGGCGGGCTGGGCGGTGCATCCCGCTCGACCAGCCAGCCGAGCCAGAACCAGTACGCCCCGCCAGCGCCGACCCGCGGGAACGCGCCGCCGCCCAGCGCAGGCCAGCCGGCCCCGCCGCCGACCACGGCTGGCCAGCCCGCCGGCGCCTTCGCCGCCATCGACGTCGAGAACTTCGCCTACAGGCCAGCCACCCTCAACGCCCGCATCCGCCAGAAGGTGGTCTGGAGCAACCAGGACACCACCCCCCACACGGTCACCGCCGACAACCTGACCTGGGGCAGGCGCATCCCCCCGGGGTCGACGTACGTGCGCACGTTCGACCAGCCGGGCACCTTCGCGTACCACTGCGCCATCCACCCCAACATGCGCGGGGTCCTGGTCGTCAGCTGATCGGGAGACAGCGGCGCGATCCTCGCGCCTCGATCCGGAGGCGGCGGCGCCGGGACCGGCGGCGCCGCCGCCTCCCTATGGTGTACGCGATGGTGTACGCGGTCGCCACCGGCCTTGCCTACGCCGCTCTGGACCGTTGAGTCGCTGGCGGCCAGGTCAGCGCCTGGAGAAGGCGCTCTCGCCGGTGATCTCGCGGCCGACGATCAGCGACTGGACCGTGTCGGTGCCCTCATAGGTGTAGACGGCCTCCATGTCGGCCTGGTGGCGGGCGACGTGGTTCTCCAGCAGGATGCCGTTGCCGCCCAGGATGTCGCGGGCGTCGGCCACGACCCTGCGCGCCTTGGCGGCGTTGTTCATCTTGGCCAGCGACGCCATCCCGTCGGTCATCCGCCCTTCCGCCGCGAGCTGCGAGAGCCGCAGGCAGAGCAGCTGCATCAGGGTGATCTCGGCCAGCATGTGGGCGAGCTTGGACTGGACGAGCTGGAAGCCGGCCAGCGGGCTGCCGAACTGGGTGCGCTCCTTGGAGTAGGCGAGCGCGGCCTCGTAGGCGGCCACCGCGTGGCCGACCGCCTCCCAGTGGAACGGTATGGTTGGAGTCGACCGCCTGTCGCTGGAGGTTCCTGAATGGCACACGACATCCGCAGGGTCGCCGTGCTCGGCGCCGGCACCATGGGCGCCGCCATCGCGGCACACGCCGCCAACGCCGGCCTCGTCGTCGACCTGCTCGACCTCGCGCCGGCCGAGCTCACCCCCGAGGAGGAGCGGCAGGGGCGCACCACGGCCGACCGGGTGGTCCGCGACCGCGTCGTGCGGGCCGGCTTCGAGCGCATGAAGGCGGCTCGGCCCGCCGCCCTGGCGAGCCCGAGCGTGGCCGAGCGGATTTCACTCGGAAATTTTGAGGATGATTTCGGCCGGACAGCGCAGGCGGACTGGATCATCGAGGCCATCGTCGAGCAGCTGGAGCCGAAGCAGGAACTGGCCGCCCGGATCGAGAAGGTCGCCAAGCCCGAGGCCGTGGTCAGCTCCAACACCTCGGGCATCCCGCTGGCGAGCATCGCCGAGGGCCGCTCCGAGGAGTTCCGGCGCCGGTTCCTCGGCACCCACTTCTTCAACCCCCCGCGCTACCTCAAGCTGGTCGAGCTGATCCCGACCGGGGACACCGGCCCCGAGGTGCTCGAGGCCATGCGGGCGTTCGTCGAGGGCGTGCTCGGCAAGGGCGCGGTGGTGGCCAAGGACACCCCGAACTTCATCGCCAACCGCCTCGGCAGCTTCGCGGGCATGCACGACATGCGCTACGCGTTCGAGCACGGCTACTCCATCGAGGAGGTCGACGCCCTCACCGGGCCGCTCGCCGGCCGGCCCAAGACGGCCAGCTTCCGGCTCGCCGACCAGGTCGGCCTGGACATCATGGTCGGGGTGGCCGACAACCTCTACCGGCTCGCCCCCGACGACGAGAGCCGGGAGGAGCTGCGCGCCCCCGAGCCGGTGCGGCGCATGCTCGCCGCGGGCAGGCTCGGCATCAAGTCCGACGGCGGGTTCTACCAGCGGGGCAGGCGCGACGGCGAGACCGTCTTCGACGTGATCGACCCCGACACCATGGAGTACCGGCCGGCCCGGGACCCGGACCTGCCGGTCGTGGCCGCGGCCCGGGAGCACCGCGACCTCGGCGCCCGGCTCCGCTTCCTGCTCGACAAGGCCGACCAGGGCGACCGGGGCGGTGTCTACCTGCGCGACACGCTGCTGCCCGCGCTCGCCTACGCGGCCAGGCGCGTCCCCGAGATCGCCGACTCCCTGGTCGAGGTCGACCGTGCGATGGAGTGGGGCTTCGGCCACCAGGCCGGGCCGTTCCGGACCTGGGACCTGCTCGGGGTGCGGGCCACGGTCGAGCGGATGGGGCGCCTCGGACTCGAGGTCGCGCCCTGGGTGCGCGAGCTGCTCGACGCAGGCAACGAGACGTTCTACCGCGACGGTGCCGTCTACAGCCCGGCCAGCGGGACCTACGAGCCGCTCCGGAGCGACCCCGACGTGATCGACCTGGCCGCGCTCAAGGCCGAGGGCCGGGAAGTGGCCGGCAACGACTCGGCCAGCCTGGTCGACCTCGGCGACGGGGTGCTCTGCTTCGAGATCCACTCGCCCGCCAGCGCGGTCGACACCGGCGTGGTCGAGCTCGGCTACCAGGCCCTGGCAGAGCTTGACCGGGGCGGCTGGAAGGGCCTGGTGATCGGCAACCAGGCGGCCAACTTCTGCGTCGGCGCCAACCTGGCCGAGGTCGGCATGGCCGCCTACCAGGGCGCCTACGACCAGGTGAAGGAGGCGGCACGCGCGCTGCAGGAGCTGCTCATGGGCTTCCGCTTCGCGGCAAAGCCGGTGGTGGCCGCCCCGCACGGGCAGACCCTCGGCGCCGGGTGCGAGATCTGCCTGCACGCCGACCGGGTCGTGGCCGCGCTCGAGACCTACATTGGCCAGGTCGAGAGCGCGGTCGGCCTGATCCCGGCCGGGGGCGGCTGCAAGGAGCTGGTGCGCCGCGTGGTCTCGCCGGCCATGCGGGTGCCGGACGCGCCACCGCTGCCGTTCGTGCAGCGGGTGTTCGAGACGATCGCGCTGGCCAAGGTCGGGACCAGCGCGATCGAGGCCCGCGAGCTTGGCTTCCTCACCGGGGACGACCGCATCGTGCTGAACGCGGACCACCTGCTCGCAGCGGCCAAGCAGGAGGTGCTCGAGCTGGCCTCCGGCTACCGCCCGCCGGCCCGCCAGGCGTCGGTGTTCGCCGCGGGCAGGCCGACCCTGGCCGCGCTCGAGATGGGCGTCCAGACCTTGCAGTGGGGCGGGTTCGCGAGCGAGCACGACGGCGTGATCGCCACGCGCCTGGCCCGCGTGCTGTGCGGCGGCGAGCTGTCCGCCCCCCAGTGGGTGACCGAGGACTACATCCTCGAGCTGGAACGCGAGGCGTTCGTCGAGCTGTTGCAGAGCCCGAAGACCATGGAGCGGATCCAGGCGATGCTCATGACCGGCAAGGCGTTGCGGAACTAGGCAGGGTCCGGGGCGGAGGTGAAGCGTCGCCCCCGGCTGCTACGAGGGAGTACCCAATGAAGCAGGCAGTGTTGGTGTCCGGGGCGCGGACCGCGGTGGGCCGGGCACCCAAGGGGGCCCTGCGGGCCTCGCGGCCCGACGACATGGCCGCGGCCGTCATCAGCGAGGCGCTGAAGCGCGCCGAGGGGCTGGAACCGGCCGAGGTGGAGGACGTCATCCTTGGCTGCGCGATTCCCGAGGGCACCCAGGGCATGAACGTGGCCCGGGTGGCCGCGCTGCGGGCCGGGCTGCCCGACTCGGTGCCCGGGCAGACCGTGAACCGGTTCTGCTCGTCGGGCCTGCAGACGATCGCCAGCGCGGCCGAGCGGATCATGGCCGGGTTCGCCACCACGATCGTGGCCGGCGGCACCGAGCACATGTCCTCGACCCCGGTCACCTCGGCCAACTTCGCGCCCAACCTCGAGGTTGTCCGCTCGTTCCCCGAGGTCTACATGTCCATGGGCCTCACTGCCGAGCGGGTCGCCGAGCGCTGGAAGGTCTCCCGGGAGGAGCAGGACGAGTTCGCGCTCCGCTCGCACCGGCGGGCGGCTGAGGCGGTCGACTCGGGCCGCTTCGACCCGGAGATCGTGCCGCTCGACGTCACCCTGGACTGGGTCGACGGCGACGGCAGGCCCGGGCACGCGAAGACCACGTTCGCCCGTGACGAGGGTCCGCGCCGGGACACCTCGGCCGAGGCTCTGGCCAGGCTCAAGCCGGTCTTCCAGCGGCGCGGCACCGTGACCGCGGGCAACTCGTCGCAGCGGAGCGACGGGGCGGCCGCCGTGGTGGTGATGGAGCGGGAGCGGGCCGAGCGGCTCGGCCTGCGGCCGCTGGCCCGCTTCGTCGGCTTCGCGGTCGGCGGGGTCAGCCCCGACGTGATGGGCGTGGGTCCCATCGTGGCCATCCCCAAGGTGCTCGAGCTGACCGGGCTCTCCCTCGACGACCTCGACCTGGTGGAGCTGAACGAGGCGTTCGCCTCGCAGAGCCTGGCCGTCATCCGCGAGGTCGGCCTGGACCCCGACAAGGTGAACGTCAACGGCGGCGCCATCGCCCTCGGCCATCCCATGGGGGCGACCGGCACCAAGCTCACGGTCCAGCTCATGGCCGAGATGGCCAGGCGCCGGTCACGCTACGGCATGGTGACGATGTGCGTCGGCGGCGGCATGGGCGCCGCCGGCATCTTCGAGAACCTGCAAGGCTGAGCTCCGGGGGGTCAGGCCGTGTCGAGCCAGGGGTAGCGGCCCGTGTCCTTGCCGGCGGTTGCGAACGGCGCGGCGGACTCGCGCGGCGCCACCTGCCCGGGTCGGGTCCACTCATGCTCCACCCTCCCGTCGGGGCGACGCCGGACGCCGCCAGGCTCCACAGCCTCGCTGGTCGCAGAAGTGCAGGCAGTGCGCGGAGGTGCGTGGCCGGGGACAACAGGTACAGAGTAAGGCAACCTACGCATCCGCAGAAGAGCCGCCTCTCCTCAGGCCGTCCCGTTCACGATGACGAACAGAAGCCCGAACGCGGTAGGAACACAGGGCCCTATACTGGGGCCGATGAGCGACTCGCAGACCCTCCACCTGACAGCAGTCGTGACCCCTGACGACGACTGGTACATGGCGCGCTGCCTGGAGGTAGCGGTGGTCAGCCAGGGGCCGACACCCGAGGCGGCGCTCGACAACCTGCGTGAGGCTCTCGAGTTGTACCTCGAGGACGAGCCGGTTCCCGCCCCAGTGCGGGTAGAGCGCCTTGACGTCCGCATTCCAGCGTGACAAGCCTGCCGAGCGTCTCCGGCGCTCGGGTCAAGCGCGCCTTGGAGCGTGCCGGGTACGGCGAGGTCCACACTCGGGGATCCCACTGCAAGCTGCGCCACGAGGACACCAAGGTGACGGTGGTCGTGCCGATGCACGCAAGAGTCCGTCCTGGCACGCTCGCCCAGCTGCTCAAGGATGCGCGCATCACCGTGGAGGAGTTCCGCGAGCTGCTCTAGAGGGTGCTAGACGCCGCCCTGGACGCGGGCGAGGAGGATCTGGGCGGTGGTCCGGAGCCGGCCGTCGAGGGCGTCCATCAGCTTGACGACAGTCTCGGCCGCCCAGTCGGCGGCCATCCGCTGCTCGTCCGGGTTGGCGAGGTCGCGGACTTCGCGGTAGTCGACGATCCGGGAGGCCCGGCGGTCGTCGAGCCGCTCCCAGGACAGGATCCGCCCGACCGCGGTCTCGATCCCGAGCCGCTCGGAGAACAGGTCGTCGAACAGGCGCTTGGTGGCGTTGCGCTCCTGCATGTCGAGGTAGACGCCGGCCCGCACGGCGCCGTTGGCGGTGAAGGCGACGTCGTAGAAGCCGAACGGGCCGGCAGCGAAGCCGACCCAGTTCTCGTAGCCGAACTTGGGGATGCGGAAGCCGGGCCGGCGCCGGGCGACCGAGTCGAACATCGCCTCGAAGAACCGGTGGCGCACCTCGGCGGTCTGGAAGCCGCCGTCCTTGTCGGAGGCGATGGGCGGCGGGGGCTCGTGGCGCTGGTGCCGCTCCGGGGCCTGCGCCGGCGGCGGGCCCTGGGCGAGGGGCGGGCCCTGGGCGAGCGGCGGGCCCTGGGCGAGCGGCGGCGCCGGGACAGGCGGCGGCGCCGGGGCGGGCATGGGTGGCTGCAGCAGCGGCCCGGCCGTCGGCACCGGCGCAGGCGAGGGCTCGTGGCGCTGGTGCTGGCCCACCGGCAGCGAGGAGTTGGCCTGGCGCCGGCCCGGCTTGCGCCAGTTCCTGGGCTGGACGACCACGTCGAGCACGGGCGCGGGCAGGGACCGCCCGATCCGCACCAGCCCCAGCTCGACCGCGAAGAAGTCGGCCTTGTCGTCGGTGCGGTCGTTCAGCCACTCGAGGGCGCGCCGGTGCTCGGTGGGGAACCGGGGCGCGACCCAGACCACCACGGCCGACTCGAGGGTGGACGCGTCGACGACGAGCTGCCCGAGGTCGGTGTGCTGGGTCGGCTCGAGCCGGTTCTCGATCATCACCGGGCGGCCGTGGGAGTCGGTGCCGAGCACCTGCATCGACCCGTGGTCGATGCGGAGCTCACGCTGCGTCGGGGTGATGTCGATGCCGAGGGTCTGGCTGAGGAGGTCGATGTTCTGGGCGAACCAGGGCATCAGGTCGGGCACCTGGTCGCCCCAGAACGAGCGCAGGTCGAGCCGTTCGAGACGACCGAGGCCAAGCCTCTCTATTTCCATGTCGGCCGACATTCCGCTCCTCTCGCCCGGCCCAGGTGCAAGAAGGCTGTTGTACCCCCTTCCGATGGTCCGCCGTCAAACCAGTCAAATACCATGAACTACTGAACTGTGGCCGGGAAGCTGGCCGGGAAGCTCTTCGGACGACCCGTTCGACGCGGTTGCCAGCAGCAGCGGCAGCTCCAGGACGCCGGGCGGCAGCGGTCGGGGCTCGGCGGAGAGGTTGGCGACCACCACGGCGCGGGAGCCGGACGGGTCGCCCCGCTCCAGCACCACCAGGCGGCGCTCCTCGTCGGCCCAGGCGCGGGCCAGGTCGCGGCGGCAGTTGCCGAGGGCGGGGACCTCACGCCGGAGCCGGAGCAGGCGCCGCCACAGCTCGAGCGCAGGCAGTGCCAGCCCTTCCGGAGCCGGGGCGTCCACCTTGGCCCAGTCGAGCTTGGAGCGCTCGAACGTGGCCGGGTCGTTCGGGTCGGGCACCTGGCCCGACCAGGCGAAGGCGGCGAACTCCGAGCGGCGGCCGTGGTGCACGGCGTCGGCCAGCTCCGGCCGGTGATCGGTGAAGTACAGGAACGGCCTGGTCTCGCCCCACTCCTGGCCCTGGAACAGCAGCGGCAGGTAGGGAGCGCAGGCGACCAGGACGCTTGCGACCGCGTCCAGCCGGGGCCCGGCCAGGCTGGCCAGCCGGTCGCCGAAGGGCCGGTTGCCGACCTGGTCGTGGTTCTGGGAGCAGACCACGAAGCGCTCGCCCCCGAGCCCGGCCGGCTCACGGCCGTGGGCACGGTCCAGGGCCGGGTGGTACTGCCCGGTGAACACCCACCCCCCGGTCAGGGCCTTGGCGAGCTGGCCGAGGCCCTCGAAGCCGCGGTAGTAGCCGTCGTGCTCGCCGGTCAGGGCGACGTGGACGGCGTGGTGGAGGTCGTCGGCCCACTGGGCGTCGATCCCGTGACAGGTGACCAGCGCCGGCTGGTTGAGGTCGCTCTCGGCCACGACCACGCTGCCCGGCCGGCAGCGGTGGACCCGGTCGGCCAGCGCCTCGAGCAGGTGGACCGAGGAGCGGTCGTAGATGTCGTGCACGGCGTCGAGCCGGAGCCCGTCCACGCCGTACCCGGCCACCCACAGCTCGGCGTTGTCCACGACGAAGTCGCGCACGAAGTCCGACCCGGGACCGTCGTAGTTGAGCGCCGGACCCCAGGGGGTCGAGTAGCGGTCGGTGAAGTAGGGGCCGAACTCGGCCAGGTAGTTCCCGTCCGGCCCGAGATGGTTGTAGACGACGTCGAGGACGACCGCGAGCCCACGGGCGTGGCAGGCGTCGACGAAGCGCCGGAAGGCGGCCGGGCCGCCGTAGGCGGCGTGCACCGCGTACAGGTCGACGCCGTCGTAGCCCCAGCCCCGCCGGCCCGGGAAGGCGGCCACCGGCATCACCTCGACCGCGGTCACCCCGAGGTCGACCAGGTGCGGAAGGCGGGAGATGGCGGCGTCGAAGGTGCCCTCGGGCGTGAAGGTGCCGCAGTGCAGCTCGTAGAAGACCAGCTCGGGCAGGGCCGGGGGGACCGGCGGATCCAGCCGCCGGCCGAGGTCGACCAGGCGGGAGGGCCCGCGGGGCCCTTGGGGCTGGGACAGCGAGCGCGGGTCGGGCCGCTCCCGCTCCCCGTCGAGGACGAGCAGGTAGTCGTCGCCGGAGCGGGCGCCGTCGACCACGCCCCGCCAGACCCCGCGCTCCTCCCGCTCCAGGGGCACGGTCCGCCCACCCAGCCGCACGGCCACGGAGGCCACCTCCGGCGCCCAGACCGCGAGCTCGGCCCCGCCGTCGAGCAGCGTCGGCCCGAGCCTGGGCGTCCTCCGGGCGCCGGGGGGCATCCCGCGGGCTACCGACGCTGGTCGTTCCCGGAGGGGGACCCCGGCCCGGAGGGGGACCCCGGCCCGGAGGGGGACCCCGGCCCGGACGGGGACCCCGGCCCGGAGGCGGACATCGGCCCGGAGGCCTGGGGCCGTTCCCGCGGTGCCTCCGGGGCGAGCCAGACCGTGGCGAGCGGGGGCAGGGTGACCCGGGCCGAGGCGGGCTGGCCGTCCCAGCCGATCTCCTCGGCCTCGACCACGCCGAGGTTGCCGACGTTCGACCCGCCGTAGGCGCCGGCGTCGGTGTTGAGGACCTCCTTCCACCGCCCGGTCCTGGGCAGGCCGACCCGGTGATCCTCCCTGACCACGGGGGAGAAGTTGCACAGGCAGACCAGCGGCTCGCCCTTGGCGCTCCAGCGGATGAACGACAGCGCGTTCTCGTCGGTGTCGTTGGGGTCGATCCAGCCGAACCCGGCCGGCTCGGCGTCGCGCTCGTACAACGCCGGGTGCGCGCGGTAGACCCGGTTCAGGTCCCGCACCAGGTCCTGGACGCCGCGGTGGTCGGGATCGGCCAGCGCCTCCCAGTCGATCGAGCGCTCGTTGGACCACTCGGCCTCCTGGGCCAGCTCGCAGCCCATGAACAGCAGCTGCTTGCCCGGGTGGGCCCACATGAACGCGAGGTAGGCGCGCAGGTTGGCGAAGCGGCGCCAGGTGTCGCCCGGCATCTTGCCGAGCAGCGAGCGCTTGCCGTGGACGACCTCGTCGTGGGAGATCGGCAGCACGAAGTTCTCGCTGAACGCGTACACCAGCGAGAAGGTCAGTGTGTGGTGGTGGAAGCGCCGGTAGATCGGGTCCTTGGAGATGTAGTCGAGCGTGTCGTGCATCCAGCCCATGTTCCACTTGAACCCGAAGCCGAGCCCGCCAACGTAGACGGGCCGGGACACCGCCGGCCAGGCGGTCGACTCCTCGGCGATGGTCACCGCGCCCGGGTGCTCCTGGTAGACGACGGTGTTGAAGTCCTTGAGGAACGAGACCGCGTCCAGGTCCTCGTTGCCGCCGTACTGGTTGGGCACCCACTCCCCCTCGTCGCGGGAGTAGTCGAGGTAGAGCATGGAGGCGACCGCGTCGACCCGCAGCCCGTCGATGTGGTAGTCCTCGAGCCAGAACAGCGCGTTGGCGATGAGGAAGTTGCGCACCTCGTTGCGGCCCAGGTTGAACACGAGCGAGCCCCAGTCCGGGTGCTCGCCCCGGCGCGGGTCGGCGTGCTCGTACAGGGCGGTGCCGTCGAAGCGGGCGAGCGCGAACACGTCCTTCGGAAAGTGGGCGGGCACCCAGTCGACGATCACGCCGATGCCGCGCTGGTGCAGCCGGTCGACCAGCTCGCGGAAGTCGTCGGGGGTGCCGTAGCGGGCGGTGGGCGCGTAGTAGGCGGAGACCTGGTAGCCCCAGGAGGCGCCGTAGGGGTGCTCGGCCACCGGCATGAACTCGACGTGGGTGAAGCCCATGTCGGCCACGTAGTCGGGCAGTTGCTCGGCCAGCTCCCGGTAGGTGAGGCCGTGACGCCAGGAGCCGAGGTGGACCTCGTAGACCGAGACCGGGGCGTTCGGCTTGTGGCGCCGGTCGCGGGTGGCCACCCAGTCGGCGTCGCCCCACTCGTGGGCGGAGGTGAACACGACGCTGTCGGTGCCCGGAGGGGCCAGGGTCGCGAACGCGAACGGGTCGGCCTTCAGCGTGAGCGCTCCCTGCGCGGTGACCAGCTCGTACTTGTACTTCACGCCGGCGCCGACAGCGGGCACGAACAGCTCCCACACCCCGGAGGCGCCGAGCGAGCGCATCGGGTGCAGGCGGCCGTCCCAGCCGTTGAAGTCGCCCACCACACGGACGGCCCTGGCGTTGGGCGCCCAGACCGCGAACGAGGTCCCGGTCACGCCGTCGAGCGTGCGCTCGTGGGCGCCGAGCTTCTCCCAGAGCCGCTCGTGCCTGCCCTCGCCGAACAGGTGCTGGTCGATCTCCCCGACCGTGGGCAGGAACCGGTAGGGGTCGTCGATCGTGTACGAGCGGTCGCCGTAGGCGACCTCGAGTCGGTAGCGGGGCACCTGCTCGCCGTCCACCAGGCCCTCGAACAGCCCGGCCTGGTGGACCTGAGTGAGCTTGACCCGCTCGCCGTCCTCGACGAGCACGGCGGTCACCTCGGTCGCGTCGGGCAGCCAGGCCCGGATGGCGACCTGGTTGCCGGCGGGGTGGGCACCGAGGAGGCTGTGCGGCTCGTGGTGCTCGCCGCGGACGAGGAGCTCGATCTCCTCACGGCCGAGGGTGGGGGTTGGCATCTGTCAGCTCCCGAGCAGTCGGCGGATGCCACCGAGCGGGATGGACAGCCACCCCGGCCGGTGCCTGGCTTCGTACATCACCTCATAGACCGCCTTGTCCAGCTCAAACGTGCGCAGCAGCAACTCGTGGTCGCCGGGCAGCCAGCCGGCCTCCCTGGCCCGGCCGAGGTAGCCGTCCAGGAACGCGGCCCGGTTCGTCTCGACCCAGGCGACCGCGATCCCCTCCAGGCGCTCCAGCTCCTTGCGGCTCGGGCCGGGGGTGTCGGGGTCCTCGCCCAGCACCAGCGGCTGGCTCGCCGCGTAGTCAAAGGAGCGCAGCATGCCGGCCACGTCCTGCAGCGGGCTGGCAAGCCGGCGGCGCTCCTCGAGACTGCGGGCGGGCTCCCCCTCCCAGTCGATGACCATCCAGAACGGCTCACCAGGGGGCTCGGCCGGTCCCCCTGCCCCGGGCCTGCCCGCCCGGCCGACCGGCCCGGTGGTGCGCTGCACCGGCCCGGCGGTGCGTTGCGCCTGGCCGGCGGTGCCGAGCACCGGACCGGCGATGCGGAGCACCTGGCCCAGATGGTAGTCGCCGTGGATGCGTTGCAGGTGCCTGGCACCCCCGGCTGCCTCCGCCTTGGCGTAGACGCCCTCGATGGCGTTCTTGTAGGGGCGGAGCTCGGACACGAGCGCGGCCACCTGGGTGAGCTGCCCGAGCAGGCGGGCGGAGAGGTGGCCGAGGTCGGGCTGGGCCGAGGCGACCATGGGCAGGGCACTGGCCAGCGCGCCATGCATGTCGGCGGTGAGCCTGCCGAGCTCGCGCGCCTCAGTGGCGAAGTTGCCGGCCGCGTCGCCCGTCTCGTAGTGGTCGGCGACCCGCTCGGCGGCCAGCTTCCAGCCCTCCACGCTGGCCGCGTAGTAGGGCTGCAGGATGCCGAGGGTCGAGCCGAGCCCGTCGATCCAGCCCAGCGGCGGCGGGCAGGCCCGGAACCCCTTGGCGGTCAGCGCGCGGGTCACCTCGAGCTCGGGGTTGACCCCCGGCTGCAGGCGGCGGAACAGCTTGAGGATGAGCCGGTCGCCGAACACCAGCGAAGAGTTGGACTGCTCGGCGTCGAGCAGCCGGCCGGGCCCGCGGAGCGTGTCGGACCAGTCCGGCCGCTTGTGGAAGCGCACCTCGTCCAGGGTGGCACCTTTGTTGAGGTGGTCGAGGAAGACCGAGCCCAGGCGCTCGTCGGCGACCGCGTCGTAGAACACGCCCGCCTTGGGCGGGCTCGTCTCCAGGACGACGGCCTCCGGGCGCCGGACCGCGAGCTGGCGGGCCTCGGGCCCGCGGTCGTGGCCCATGGGCAGGGAGTAGCGCTCGACCCCCCCGTCGGCGTAGGCGACCGCGGCCACGACCATGTGCAGGCTGGGCAGCGGGGTCCGCAGCGCCACCGACGCCTCGACCCTCACCTCCACCACCGACCGGCCCTTGCCGGCGAACCACCGCTGGTGGGGCAGGAACTCGACGAGCCTGGTCTCGAGCTCGGTCATGGCGCCCTACCTTCGCCGGACGTGGAGGACGTGCGCTGGCTCCGTGTAGGGATCGAGGCGGACGTAGTTGGCCGACCCGAACCAGGTGTAGGTGGTGCCGGTGAGCTCGTCGTAGAGGTCGAACGCGCCGGTGTCCCAGTCCAGGCCGAGCGCGGGCAGCCACAGGCGGACGACCGTGCCGCGGGCCTCGTAGGGGTTCAGGTTCACCACCACCAGCACCGCGTCCTCACCTGTCCGCTTGGAGAAGGCCAGGACGTCGGGCGAGTCGACCAGGTGGAAGCGGAGGTTGCGCAGCCAGTGCAGGGCCGGGTGGGCCCGCCGGATCTCGTTCAGCCGGGCCAGGTAGGGCGCCAGCGACGGCTGCGACCAGTCCCTCGGCCGGTACTGGTACTTCTCGGCGTCGAGGTACTCCTCGGACCCCGGCCGGACCGGCACGTGCTCGCCCAGCTCGTACCCGGAGTACACCCCCCAGGAGGGCGACAGCGTCGAGGCGAGCACGGCCCGCACCTTGAACGCCGCCAGCCCGCCGTGCTGGAGGTAGGCGTGCAGGATGTCAGGGGTGTTGACGAAGAAGTTGGGCCGCATGTAGTCGGCCGCGGGGCCGTGGGCGAGCTCGCCCGCGTACTCCTCCAGCTCGGCCTTGGAGTTACGCCAGGTGAAGTAGGTGTAGGACTGGGTGAAGCCGACCTTGGCCAGCGCCCGCATCATCGGCGGGCGGGTGAACGCCTCGGAGAGGAACAGCACGTCCGGGTGCTCGGCCTTGACCGCCGCGATCAGCCACTCCCAGAACTGCACCGGCTTGGTGTGGGGGTTGTCGACCCGGAAGATCCGCACGCCGTGGGCGATCCAGTGGTCGAGCACGCCCTTGCAGGCCGCGTAGAGCCCGGGCGCGTCCGGGTTGTCGAAGTTCAGCGGGTAGATGTCCTGGTAGACCTTTGGCGGGTTCTCGGCGCAGGCGATCGAGCCGTCGGGCCGGGTGTGGAACCACTCGGGGTGCTCGCGCACCCAGGGGTGGTCGGGGGAGCACTGCAGCGCGTAGTCGAGCGCGACCTCGAGCCTGAGGTCCTTGGCGCGCGCCACGAACGCGTCGAAGTCCTCGATAGTCCCGAGGTCGGGGTGGACGGCGTCGTGGCCTCCGGCCTCGCTGCCGATCGCCCACGGGCTGCCCGGGTCGTCCGGACCCGGGTCGAGGGTGTTGTTCGGCCCCTTGCGGTGGGTGTGTCCGATCGGGTGGATGGGGGGCAGGTAGGCGACGTCGAAGCCCATCGCGGCGATCGCGGGCAGCCGCTCGGCCGCGGTCTTGAAGGTGCCGCTCGAGGTCTCGGTCGCCCCCTCGGACCGTGGAAAGAACTCGTACCAGGCGCCGTAGAGGGCGCGGGGCCGGTCGACCCAGACGGCCAGCCGCTTGGACTTGGTGACCGAGCGCATCGGGTGGCGCTCCAGCAGTTCCACGACCACCCCGTCGCTGGCTGCAGCGAGCCGCTCGGCCGGGTCGGCCGCCTCGTTGCGCAGCCCCGCGGCGACGTCGGCGACGACCTGCCTCGACTGGACGGGCACGCCGCGGGCGGCCGCCTCGAACAGCCGCGCCCCCTCCTCCAGCTCCAGGGTGACGTCGCGGCCGGCGTCCAGCTTCTTCCAGGTGTCGCGGCGCCAGGTGGAGATCTCGTCCCGCCACGCCTCGACCACGATCGTCCAGAAGCCGGTGCGGGGCAGCGTCACCTCGGCCCGCCAGCGATCCAGGCCCTGGCCGACCTCGGCCATCGGCACCAGCTGGGCCCGGCGGTCCCCGGGGCCCGACAGCCGCACGCAGGCCGCGATGATGTCGTGGCCGTCCCGGAAGACGGTCGCCTCGACCGGGATGGTCTCGCCGGCCACCGCCCTGGCCGGCCACTGGCCGCAGTCGATCTGCGGCCTGATGTCCTCGATGACGATGCGCCCAATCATGCCAGCAACCTACCATCCCCGGCCCTGCCGCCGGTCGCACTCGACCCGTTTCCCCCCGCTTCAGTTTCACCGCGCCACGACCACCGGTAAACCCATGCCGTCCGGACTACCGAGCGCGACCGACAAGAGGTCACCAAATGTGACCAGAATGGGACGGAACGGCCAGGTCGAGCGGCTCGACCGACCAGCGCACTTGTATAGTCGGTGGTCATGAAACCTCTACGCCGATTCACGGTGCTTCCCACCGTGCCCACCGCTCTCCGACCGCTCCGCGTCCTGGCCCGCAACCTCCGCTGGTCCTGGGACCCGGCGACGCAGGACCTGTTCGCTGCCATCGACCCCGAGGGGTGGGAGTCCAGCGGCCACAACCCCTTGCGGATGCTCAACGAGGCCGACCCCGAGCGGCTCGAGAAGGTCGCCGCCGACCCCGCGTTCCTCTCCCGCCTGTCGGAGGCCAGGACCGCCCTCCAGCGCTACCTGACCGAGCCCCGCTGGTACCAGGGCCTGGCCGACGCGCCTTCCAGCATCGCGTACTTCTCGCCGGAGTTCGGCATCAGCGAGGTCCTGCCACAGTACTCGGGCGGCCTCGGCGTGCTGGCCGGCGACCACCTCAAGGCGGCGAGCGACCTCGGGCTGCCGCTGGTCGGCGTCGGGCTGTTCTACCGGTCCGGCTACTTCCGCCAGTCGCTGACGGCCGACGGCCGCCAGCAGGAGTCCTACCCCGCCTTCAACCCCCATGAGCTCCCGCTCGAGCTCGTCACCGACCGGGCCGGCAAGCCGGCCCTGGTCACGGTGGGGCTGCCCGACGCCACCCTCCACGCCCAGGTCTGGCGGGCCGAGGTCGGCCGGGTGTCTGTGTGTCTGCTCGACTCCGACGTCGACGAGAACGCCCCGACCGAGCGGGCGGTCACCGACCGGCTCTACGGTGGCGGCGGTGAGCACCGGCTCCGGCAGGAGATCCTGCTCGGCATCGGCGGCGTGCGCGCGCTCGACGTGCTCGGCATCGAGCCCGAGGTGTTCCACACCAACGAGGGCCACGCCGGCTTCCTCGGGCTCGAGCGCATCCGACGCCTGATCGAGGACAAGGGGCTCGACGCCCGCACCGCCGTCGAAGCGGTCAGGGGCGGGACGATCTTCACCACCCACACGCCGGTCCCCGCCGGCATCGACCGTTTCCCGCGCTCGTTCATGGAGCGGTACTTCGGCCACGGGGGGGTCACCACCGGCCTGTCGGTCGACCAGATCATGGACCTCGGCGTCGAGCCGGACGGCGACCGCTCCATGTTCAACATGGCGGTCATGGGACTCCGCCTGGCGCAGCGGTCCAACGGCGTGAGCCGGCTCCACGGCGAGGTCTCGCGCGACATGTTCAAGGGCCTGTGGCCGGGGTTCGACCCCTCCGAGGTGCCGATCGGCCACGTCACCAACGGCGTGCACGCCGGCACCTGGGTCAACCGGGAGTGGTCGGAGCTGTTCGACCGCCACCTGGGCCACGGCTGGCGCAGCTCCGACAAGGGCTGGGAGGCCCTGCTCGACGCGCCCGACGAGGAAGTCTGGCGCGTCCGCGGGACCGCCCGCCGGCGCCTGGTCGCCGACGTCCGGGCGCGGCTCAAGGCGGCCTGGCGCGCTCGAGGCGCGATCGAGGGCCAGCTCGGCTGGATCGACCGGGCCTTCGATCCCGAGGTGCTGACCGTCGGGTTCGCCCGCCGGGTGCCCTCCTACAAGCGGCTCACCCTGCTGCTGCGCGACCCGGACCGCCTCACCCGTCTGCTGCTCGACGCCGACCGGCCCATCCAGCTGCTGATCGCGGGCAAGGCCCACCCGGCCGACGAGGGCGGCAAGTCGCTGATCGCCGACTTCGCCCGGTTCGCAGCCGACGCCAAGGTGCGCCACCGCATCGCCTTCCTGCCCGACTACGACATGGCCATGGCTCGCACGCTGGTCGCCGGGGCCGACGTCTGGCTCAACAACCCGCTCCGCCCCTACGAGGCATGCGGCACCAGCGGGATGAAGGCGGCCCTCAACGGCTGCCTCAACCTGTCGATCCGCGACGGCTGGTGGGACGAGCTGTACGACGGCGGCAACGGCTGGGCGATCCCGTCCGCCGACGACCCCAGCATCCCGGCCGACCGCCGCGACGAGCTGGAGGCGTCGGCCGTCTACGACCTGCTCGAGCACGAGGTGCTGCCGCTGTTCTACGACAGGCGCACCGAGGCCGGCGTGCCGACCGCGTGGGTGGCCCGGGTCAAGCACAACTTCACCTCGCTCGGGCCCGCCGTGCTCGCCTCGCGCATGGTGCGCGACTACACCGAGCGCCTCTACCTGCCCGCGGCGTCCAGCTCGCGGCTGCTCGGGGCCGACGGCTACACCGCCTCTCGGGAGCTGGGCGAGTGGAAGCGGCGGGTCACCGAGGCGTGGGCGGGTGTGCGCGTGCGCCGGGTCGAGTCGGCCGAAGAGGACCGCTCGCTCGGTGCCCGGCTGCCTGTGCGAGCCGTGGTCGAGCTCGGCTCCCTCGAGCCCGACGAGGTCGAGGTCCAAGTCACCTACGGCCGGGTCGACGACGCCGACGAGCTGTCCGGGTCCGAGACCATGCCGCTCAAGGAGAACGGCCAGGCGGACGGCGCCTGGACCTTCGAGGGCGAGGTCCCCCTGACCGTCCCGGGCGCCTTCGGCTACACCGTCCGGGTCGTCCCCCACCACGACGGCATCGTCGACCCCTCCGAGCTCGGCCTGGTCGCCTGGGCCTGACAGGTAGTCCGCTTCGTGGGGGCGAAGCCGCGGGTGGGGAGTCGAGGCCAACGCGGGCGGCTCCTTCGCCGAGCTGGACGAGCCTCGGGGACGAGCTTCACCCGTGCCTGCCGCTCCCAGTCCATCGACTGCCGCAAGTTCTCAAAGGAGCTTGTCCATGAAGATGAGGTCGTCGCGCCGGTAGCCGAGGCGCTCGTACCAGGCCACGACATCCGCGTTGTCGCGCTCGATGAGCAGGTTCAGCTTGCGGCAGCCCTTGGCCCGCAGGCGCGTCTCCAGCTCGGTGATGAGCAGCCGGGCCAGGCCGCGGCCCCGGTGGCCCGGGTGGGTGGCGAGCCGGTTCACCCAGCCCCGCCGCCCGTCCCAGGTCCCGAGCACGGAGGCGACGATCGAACCGCCGTCCTCGACCACCAGGACCAGGTCGGGGTCGCGTTCCAGCACGCTCGCGAGCTCCTCGGCCAAGGGCTCGAGCCGGAGCCTCAGCCCGGCAGCCTTCCAGAGGGCGACCAGACCGTCGAAATCGGCCAGTGTAGCGGTCCTTGCGTGCACGACCGAACAATAGGCGACCCACCCCGTTCCTGCTCAGCGAGCAAGGCAGGCGCAGTCCTCCTGCTCAGCGAACGAGGCAGGCGGAGCCTTCCTGCTGAGCGAACGAGGCACGCTCAGTCCTCCTTCAGGCTCTTGGCCAGCGGGCTGATCGGCGTCGGGGTCGCCCTGGGTGCCGCGTCGGCCATCACCGGCACCTGGGACCCGCCGAAGTCCAGATGCTCAGGGCCCCGCCAGCGGCCGGCGAACCAGGTGTGCAGCAGGCCGTGTACGCGAGCGTCGGCGAAGAACAGGTCGAGGCGGCCGGGCGCCCAGGAGACCGCCGCCATGCCGGTGACCGGCGCCCGGTCCGGGCCCGTGCCGAGGTTCTCGGGACCGTGCCAGCCCCTCCCCCCGAACCCGTCGAACCAGCGGTGGGCGAGCATGCGGCCGGCGTCCGCGGGCGCGAACACGTCGAGCCGGCGCGGCCCCCAGGCCGCCACCGCAGCCGGTGAGGCGTACGGCTTGCCGCCCGGCCCCTTGCCGAGACCCTCCCAGCGGCTCCAACGCCCGTTGAAGTAGGCATGGGCCAGGGTGCCGCCGCTCGCCACCGCGAACACGTCCAGCCGGCCCAGCGCCCAGGACGCCACGCTGGGCACGAACGCGCCACCGGGGCCGGGGCCCACCCGCGCCGGGCCGCGCCAGCCGCCAGCGTACGACCAGTGCACCAGGTCGCTGGTGACCGCGTCGCGGGCGACCACGTCGATCCGGCCGGCGCCCCAGGACACCGCCGCCGGCGAGGCGACCCGGTGCCCGCCCGGGGCCAGGCCGCGGTCGGCCCAGCCGCCCCAGGCACCGTTCGTGAACGTCCGCTGGAGCAGGCTGCCGGTGGCCTGGTCGACGACGAACGCGTCGAGGCGGCCCGGACCCCAGGAGGCCACCGTGGGCGCGCCGACGCGGTGCCCGGCCGGGCCGCGCCCGAAGTCACCCCACGTGGTCCAGGCCCCGCCGTGGAGCTTGTGGATGAGCCCGCCGGTGCCCTCCGAAGCGAGCACGTCGAGCCGTCCCGGCGCCCACGTGGCAGCCGCCGGGGCGTGGACGTCGTGGCTCAGCACCTCACCGGCGATGCCGGTCCGGAAGGCGGAGTAGCTCGGGTACCCGCCGAGCATCCAGACGACGTTGGCGTCGGCCCCGGTCTGCCCGCGAGGCGAGATCGGGCGGTAGCTGCCCTGCGCCGACCCCGACTGCACCACCCGCGAGGTCCACGAATGGCCACCGTCCCTGGTGCGCCAGAGCTCCACCCGGAACGTGCCACCGACCTTCCTGGCCAGGTAGGCGACTGACGGGTCGTCGTGGTCGAGGGTGATGCCGCCGGAGTAGTTCGGCTCGGTCGGGTCCGCGCTCATCGACCCCCCGGCCCGCGCGATCTCGTGGTGCACCCAGCGCCGGCCGTCCCAGCGGTCGTAGTTGTAGCGGTGGTCGCCGGGCGCCGGGAAGGTCGCGTACACGACCACGGGACGTCCGAGCGGGTCGCTGGCCACGTCCTGCACCCAGGCCCTGGCGCCGTGGTGCCTGGCAGGGTCGTAGAGCCGCTCGGCCTGGGACGGCGCGATCGGCAGGCTGCCCACTGGCTCGATCACCGCACCGCTGGCCCGGTGCAGGCTGCCGGCCCGGTAGCGGGCGTAGTAGATGGCCGAGGCGACGTTGCGGGGGTGGCCCTGGGTGAACGCGAGGTCGATCGTGTCCCTGCCGTTGCTGGCGACCTTCAGGTAGGGCCGCTGGCCGGGGACGCTGACCAGCGTGCGCGCCGGCGTCCAGGCCAGCCCGTCGCCGGAGGTGGAGAACGTCGGGTTGAAGTTGCCGCCCCGCCAGAACAGCCAGATCCGGCCGCCCTCGGCCGACAGCTGCACCGGGTTGGGGTAGGTGTAGCCCCAGGGGCCGGGGGTGTTGGTGCCCACCCTCTGCTCGGGCTCCCAGGCGGTGACGTCCTCCGGCCGCGCAGTGCGCCGGTAGTACATCGCGGTGCCGATGTGGGCGGACCAGAAGGCCATGATGTGGCCGTCGGGCCGCACGAGCAGGGACGGGTTGTTGTGGTCGTCGATCTGGAAGTTCGCCTTGAGGGTGGCCACCGCCCGCACCCTGGTGTCGTGGTCGTAGCTGGCCACCTGGACGTTGCCGCTGGCGTCGACCCAGCCCACGTAGGTCCTGCGGTGCGCCCCCTTGTGGTAGACCGCTCGCGGGTCGCCGAACCAGCTCCACGCGCCGCTCGGGTTCACCTCGCGCTTGCGGAGCGGGAGCGCGGCCGCGCCGGTGACCGCGACCGCGTCCGCGGCGAGCAGCACGGCGACCGCGCCCACGACCCAGGCCACCCGCTGCCGCCGCGACCCCCACATGACCCCGCCTTTCGGTGACCCGCCTTCCGGCCCGCGCACCCTCACCAGCCGCTCACGGGCGGCTCGCCGATCCCGTCCGCCTTCCGGTGACCCGCCTTCCGGCCGCGCACCCCTCGCGCGGACGGGCCGATCGTCATCAATGCGCTGAACAGGTGATCAGGGTATGAGGATTGCGGATCGGGCGGAATGCGCAGTTTCTACGAGGTTCGACGCAAGCTGGAGGCAGCCGCCCGCCCCGACAGCGGGTCAGGAGCGAGCCTCGTCGCGCAGGATCAGCGAGCCTCGTCGCGCAGGATCTCGGTGCAGAGGTCGAGGCACTCCCCGCAGACGTGGATGCCGTCTCTGCCGCGCACCAGCCGTCCCACCCGACGGAGCGGCTTGCGGCAGAAGCTGCACGTCCACGCCTGCTCCGGGTCGCCCCCGTCCACCAGCCGGAACTCAGGCTCCCGGCCCGCGCCCTCGACGACGACCTCCAGGGCGAGCCGGACGCAGCGGTCGCACACGGCGACCCCGAGGCCGGCGACCAGCCTGCTCCCCTGGTCCTTGCCCGACCCACAGAACGAGCAGGCCAGCGACCGTCGGAGGAGTCCCCGCCCAACCACTCCCCCAGCTTGACCGCCGGTGCCAGCAGCAGCGGGGGAGCCGCCTTGCGGTACGGACCGGCCGCCCTCCGGGTAGCCGGATCCACCCTCCGGGTGGCCGGATCCGCCCTCCGGGTGGCCGGATCCGCCGCCTGGGTGGCCGGATCCCACCGGGTCGCCGGCCGGCCGTGGACCGTTCCCGGCTGCGGCACCCGGGTAGTTCGCGGTACCGGTGCCGAGGATCGTCCTGACCTGCTCGTCGGGGAGGCCGAGGCGGTCGGCGATCTCCCACGGCGACCCGCCGGCCTCGTGGAGCAGGCGGACCTGGCGATGGAACGCGTCGGTGACGCGCCCGACCTCGTGCCGCAGCCCCCGCAGCCGGTCGCGCTGCTCCCGTGCCGCGCGCAGGAGGTCGGCGTCGAGGGTCATCTCTCATCCAGGCTATTGGACTCCTCTTGTCCCAGGCTAGTGAACCCCACGGAGCATGGTCAATCGCACGAGCAGCGCCCGGGCCCGCTCAGGCACGCACGAGCAGCGCCCGGGCCCGCTCAGGCACCCACGAGCAGCGCGTGGGGCAGCTCGGCGGTGAGGTCGCCAGCAGGTGTGGAGCCGCCGGGGAGGGTGGCGCCGGTGAGCACGTCCCGCCACCGCCCGGCGGGAAGGTCGACCCGGTCGGCCGGAGGCGGGCCGCCAAGGCGGCCGACCAGGACGGCCAGGCGGTCGTCGCCACGGGCGAACGCGATCAGCCGGTCGGGAGAGGCCAGCGGGCGGTAGCCGGTGAACAGCTCCGGCCGGCCGCGACGCAGGCGCAGCGCAGCCCGGGTGACCCGGAACTTCAGCGACCCGTCGGCGGCGAACCGGGCCGGACGCCGGTTGTCGGGGTCCACCAGTGTGAGCTGCTCGACCTCGGTGCCCTGGTAGGTGTCGGGCACGCCCGGGCTGGTCAGCCGCAGCAGGGCGAGGCCGGCGGCGTTCGCCCGGCCCGCGGGGGCGATCTCGGCGACCAGCTCGTCCAGCTCGCCTCGGAAGGCGGTGTCGGTGTAGGCGCGCTCGACCAGGCCGCGCACGGCCGCCTCGTAGGCGGGGTCGGGGTCGGACCAGCTCGTGCGCAGCTTGGCCTCGCGCACTGCCTTCTCCATGTAGGCGAGGCAGCGCTCCCGTTCGAGCGGCCAGGCCCCGGCCATCGTCTGCCACAGCAGCAGGGCGTCGGCGGGCTCGACCCCGGAGGCGAGCCGGCGGGTCCAGCGCTCGGCCAGCTCCCACCAGCGCTCGGCGTGGACGGTGAGCACGGCGAGCCTGGCCCGCACGTCCTCGCCCCGCTTGGTGTCGTGGGTCGAGGTGGCGAGCAGGCTGCGGGGCCAGTGCTCCTCCCGCTCGGCGTTGGCCGCGTGCAGCTCGGCGACCTCGCGGCCGAACCGGGCCAGGTCGCCGCCGACCTCGTTCCGACCCACCATGCGGGTGTCCCGGTACAGGGCGGTGTCCTCCACCCCCTTGGCCATGGCCGGACCGGTGAGCTGCTGGAACCGCCGCACGGCCTCGGGGTCTGCGGCCGGGTCGTCCAGGCACAGGGCAGCAGCGAGCCGGCCGACCGCCTCGGCCGTAGGCCAGTCTTGCGCAGACCCGTCACCGACAGGCCGGAGGCCGGCCGGCCAGTCCTCGGCCTCCCCGTCTGCCCAGAGGCCATCCTCGCAGGCGCCGCGGGCGGCGGCGATCACGGCGCGGTCGACCTCGGAGGCCCGGTCGGTCACGTAGGTCCGGTAGACGGGGTGCTGGGCGGCCAGCTCGACCACGGCGGCCCGGTTCCCGGCCCGGTCCCCAGCCAGCCGCCTGGCCACCGCGTCGACCTCGCCGCCGAACGAGCCGGCCAGCACCGCGCGCTTGCAGCGGACGGCCAGGGCCACCGAGTTGGGGTCACGGGCGCTGAGCCTGGTGTACCGGGCGGTGAACGGTCCGGCCGCCTCGGGGTCGACGAACATGCCGTCGGCCAGGGCCAGGAACTCGTAGCCGGTGGTGCCGGCCACCGGCCAGGGCGGCAGGCGCTCGCTCGACTCGAGGATCTTCTCGACCACGACCCAGGGGACCCCGCGGCCGGCCAGGCGCTCGAGGTAGCCGGCCGGGTCGGCCAGGCCGTCCACGTGGTCGATGCGCAACCCGTCCACCAGCCCCTCTGCAACCAGCCGGAGGACGGTGGCGTGGGTCAGCTCGAAGACCTCCGGGTCCTCCTGCCTCAGCCCGACCAGCTCGTTGACGTCGAAGAAGCGCCGGTAGTTGCCGTCGACCGCGGCCCGGCGCCAGTCGACCAGCTCGTAGTGCTGCTCGTCGAGACGGGTCGTGCCCGGAGCGAGGGGGAAGCGGTGCTCGTGGTAGGAGACCCAGCCGCCGCCGACCTCGATCTCGCCGGCCACCTGCTCGAGCGGGCCGCCGAGGACCGGCAGCCGCACCCGGCCACCGGCCGCCTCCCAGTCGACGTCGAACACCTTGGCGTACGGCGAGGCCCGACCGTGGCGCAGGGTCTCGACCCACCAGGGGTTCTCGGCCGAGGCGGCCATGTGGTTGGGCACGAGGTCGACGACCAGGCCCATGCCGTGGGCCCGGAGCGACCCGACGAGGGCGCGGAGGCCGGGCTCGCCGCCCAGCTCGGGGCTGACCGTGGTGGGGTCGACCACGTCGTAGCCGTGGGCCGAGCCGGACCGGGCCTGGAGCACCGGCGACGTGTACAGGTGGGAGACGCCGAGGTCGGCCAGGTAGGGGACGGCGGCGCGGGCGGACTCGAACGGGAACCGGGCCGAGAGCTGGACGCGGTAGGTGGAACACGGGGCGTTCAGGCGGTCCTCCTCAGCCGGGGGCGCCGCCCAGGGCGCGGAGCAGGCGCTCGACGCTCGGGCGGAGGATCTGCTGCTCGAAGCCGGGCTGGTGGCTGCCGAGGTCCTCGATCATGAACCCGTCCAGCATCGCGAGCACCATGCGGGCGGCCGCCTCCGGCTCGGCGATGCCGAGCCCGCGCAGCCCGGGAACGAGGAGCCGCACGCATGCCTCGTTCCACTCCTGGGCGACCGCGCGCAGGGCCGGCCGGCGCGCGGCCTCCAGGTAGATCTCGTAGAGTGCGAGCGCCCGCACCCGCCCACGGGTGCGGTAGCTGTGCCAGACGACCGCGCAGAGCCGGTCCACCGCGTCGGAGAAGGTGGCGGCGTCCGTGGCGGGCAGGACGTCGCGCTCCAGGGCGGCCAGCTCCTCCTCGGCCGCGAATCGCAGCGTCTGGTCGAGCAGGTCGTCCTTCGAGGCGAAGTAGTAGGTGGTGGCGGCCAGTGGCACGCCGGCCGCCGCAGCCACCGCGCGGTGGGTGACGGCCGCGGTGCCCTGCTCGCCGATGATCCCGAGGGTCGCCTCCAGGATCGCCCGCCGCCTGCGCAGCCCGCGCTCCCGCCGGCCGGCCTCGCGCGCCGGGGACCAGGCTGTGCCAGTCCCGGTCAATGGGCGCCGCCGAGGTTGAGGCTCACGATGCCGGCGATCACCAGGACCAGGCCGAGCAGCTTGGGGGCGTTCACCGGCTCGTTGAGGGCGAGCATGCCGACCAGCGCCACCAGCGCGGTGCCGGCGCCGGCCCAGACGGCGTAGGTCAGCCCGAGCGACAGCTCCTTCAAGGTGCGCATGAGCAGGTAGAAGGCGAGCCCGTAGCCAGCGACGACGATCGCGAGCGGAAGCGGGCGGGAGAGGCCCTGCGTGTACCGCAGGGCGACCGTCCCCGACACCTCGGCCAGGATGGCGACGGTCAGGTAGATCCATGCCGACACGGCGAACCTCCGGTGCGCAATTTCCTGGTACCAATGTACCAAAAACCTCGGTGGTCACGCGCGCTTGCGGAGGACGGCAACCGAGCGGGAGGTCATCGACAGCTCCTCGCCGGCCAGGTACGTGGGGGCGTCGGCCTCGGTCGGGAGCACGAAGGCCAGGCCGGTGTCCAGCACCAGTTCGTACTCCTTGCCCCAGGGACGGCCGGGCAGGGTGAACATGGCGGGCTCGGGCCCGCCGTTCAGCAGCAGCAGGAAGCTGTCGTCGACGATGCGCTCGCCGCGCGGCCCGCGGTGCGGGATCTCCTCGCCGTTGAGGAACACGCCGAGTGTCCGCACGTCGGGCGCGGCCCAGTCGGCCTGGTCCATCTCGGCGCCGTCGGGGGTGAACCAGCCGATGTCCTTCACCCCCGAGCCGTAGATGGCCTGGCCCTGGAAGAACTTGGGCCGGCGGAAGACCGGGTGGCTGGCGCGCAGCGCGATGACCGCGCGGGTGAACTCGAGCAGCGACTCGGCGTGCTCGTCCAGCTCCCAGTCCACCCAGGAGATCTCGTTGTCCTGGCAGTAGGCGTTGTTGTTGCCCTGCTGGGTGCGGGACAGCTCGTCGCCCGCCAGCAGCATCGGCACCCCGGCCGCCAGCAGCAGGCTGGCCAGGAAGTTGCGCTTCTGCCGCTCGCGCAGGGCGAGCACCTCGGGGTCGTCGGTGGGCCCCTCGACCCCGCAGTTCCACGAGCGGTTGTGACCGTCGCCGTCGCGGTTGCCCTCGCCGTTGGCCTCGTTGTGCTTGTCGTTGTAGCTGACCAGGTCGTTCAGGGTGAAGCCGTCATGGGCGGTGACGAAGTTGATGCTGGCGTAGGGCCGACGGCCGTCGTCCTGGTACAGGTCGGACGAGCCGGTCAGGCGGTAGGCGATGTCGGCCACGCCGGTCTGGGCCACCCGCCAGAAGTCCCGCATGGTGTCGCGGTAGCGGCCGTTCCACTCGGTCCAAAGGACCGGGAAGTTGCCGACCTGGTAGCCGCCCTCACCGACGTCCCACGGCTCTGCGATCAGCTTCACCCGGCTCACCACCGGGTCCTGGTGGATGAGGTCGAAGAAGGCCGACAGCCGGTCGACCTCGTGGAAGCTGCGGGCGAGCGCGCTGGCCAGGTCGAAGCGGAACCCGTCCACGTGCATCTCGGTCACCCAGTAGCGGAGCGAGTCCATGATGAGCGCCAGCACCTGAGGATGGCGCACGTTCAGGGTGTTGCCGCAGCCGGTGTAGTCCATGTAGTAGCGCGGGTTCTGGTCGATGGTCCGGTAGTAGCCACGGTTGTCGAGCCCGCGGAACGACAGGGTGGGGCCCATCTGGTTGCCCTCGGCGGTGTGGTTGTAGACCACGTCGAGGATCACCTCGATGCCGGCGGCATGCAGGTTGCGGACCATCGCCTTGAACTCCCGGACCTGTCCGCCCTGGCTCCCGGTGGACGAGTAGCGCGCCTCGGGCGCGAAGAAGCCCATCGAGTTGTAGCCCCAGTAGTTGGTCAGGCCCCGCCTTACCAGCGCGTGCTCGGAGACGTAGTGGTGGACGGGGAGCAGCTCGAGGGTGGTGACGCCGAGCCCGCGCAGGTGCTCGACGACCGGTGGGGAGCCCATGGCGGCGTAGGTGCCGCGCTGGTGCTCGGGGACGTCGGGGTGGCGCACGGTGAAGCCGCGCACATGGGCCTCGTAGATGATGGTGTCGGCCCAGGGCACGTTCGGGCGGCGGTCCTCGCCCCACGGGAACGCGTCGTGGACCACTACCGACCTGGGCACGTGGGGCGCGCTGTCGCGGTCGTCGCGGACGAGGTCGTCCGCGCCCACCCGGTACCCGAACACCGAGTCGTCCCAGTCGACCCGGCCCTCGACCGCCCGCGCGTAGGGGTCGATGAGCAGCTTGGCCGGGTTGAAGCGGTGCCCGTGGTCAGGGTCGTAGGGGCCGTGGACGCGGAAGCCGTAGCGCTGGCCCGGGCCGACCTCGGGCACGTAGCCGTGCCAGACGTGCGCGGTGACCTCGGGCAGACTGATCCGGCGCTCGCCGCCCTCCTCATCGAACAGGCAGAGCTCGACCGCCTCGGCACCCTCGGAGAAGACGGCGTAGTTGGTGCCCTCGCCGTCCCAGGTCGCCCCGAGCGGGTAGGGCTGGCCGGGCCAGACGGGCTCTCCGGTCACCACCATCAGCAGCGTTTCCTGGTCATCGTGGTGTCAAGTCTGCCGTAATTCCGCAACCGCCGGGAAATCCCGGCGGACGGTAAGGTGGCGCCCATGGCCGCTGACCAGCTCAGGAAGTGGGCCGAGGCGCTCGGGGTGGCGACCTCGTTCTCCGACGCGACCGGCCGGAGGTACGAGGTGGCCGAGGCCACCCTGCGGGCCGTGCTCCGCGGCATGGGCGTCGACCCGGACGCCGGGCCGGCAGCGCCGCCGGAGGCCGGTGTCCTCCCGCCAGTGGTGGTGCTCCGGAGTGGGAGGGACGCGCCGGCGGCCCGCCTCCTGGGGGCCGCTTCCCCGCCGGCCGGGGCATCCGGACGCGGCACCCAGGAAATCCCCATGCTGGGCCCGACCAGGGACGGCGGGCCGCCCCGGCTCATGCTCGAGACGGGCGAGGAGCGGCCCCTGCCGGCGTCCCTGCCCGGCGACCTGCCGCTCGGCTACCACCGGGTGCTGGGCCCGGAGGGCGCCACCCTGCTGGTGGTGGCGCCGCCCCGCTGCCACCTGCCCGCCCTGCTCCGGGCGGGGGGCCGGGCCTGGGGCTGGGCGGTGCAGCTGTACGGGCTGCGCTCGCGGGCGAGCTGGGGTGTCGGGGACCTCGGCGACCTGGCCGGCCTCGGCCGGTTCGCCGGCTCCCTCGGGGCCGGGTTCGCGCTGCTCAACCCGTTGCACGCCGCCTCCCCCGCCCAGGCCAGCCCCTACTACCCGTCCAGCCGGGTGTTCCGCAACCCGCTCTACCTACGGGTCGAGGACGTCCCCGAGGCGGGCCGGCTCGAGCCGGCCGAGGGCGCCCGCCTGGGCGAGCTGACAGGGGCCGGACGGCGCCTGACCCAGGCCGGGCGGATCGACCGGGAGGCCGTTGCCCGGCTGAAGGACGAGGCGCTGCGTCTCTGCCATGCCGCGCTGGCCCGGGACCCGGAGCGGTCGGGGCGGCTGCGGGCCTACCGCGCCGCCACGCCAGGCCTCGACCGGTACGCGACCTTCTGCTCGCTGCAGCATGCCCTGGGCGAGGACTGGCGGGCGTGGCCGGCCCGCTACCGCGACCCGGCCGGCCCTTCGGTGGTCCGCTGGCGTGACGACCACCCGGACGAGGTCGGCTACCACGCCTACCTGCAGTGGCTGCTCGACGAGCAGCTCGCCGCGGTCCCCCGGATGGCGGTCGGGCTGGTCAGCGACCTGGCCGTCGGGGTCGCGCCGGGCGGGTTCGACGCCTGGTCGTTCCAGCACGAGCTCGCCTCGGGCATCACCACGGGCGCGCCCCCGGACGAGCTGGGACCCGAGGGGCAGGACTGGGGCTTCCCGCCGTTCGTGCCCGCCCGCCTGGCCGCCTGCGGCTACGTGCCCTTCGTGAAGACCATCCGGGCCGGCCTGCGCCACGCCCAGGGGCTCCGGGTCGACCACGTCATGGGGCTGTTCCGGCTGTTCTGGATCCCCGAGGGTGGCTCGCCCACTGAGGGCACCTACGTCCGCTACCCGGCCGACGACCTGCTCGGCATCCTCGCCCTCGAGAGCCACCGGGCCGGCGGGCTGGTGGTGGGTGAGGACCTCGGCACAGTCGAGCCGGGCGTGCGCGAGCGGCTGGCCGCCGAGGACGTCCTGTCCTACCGGCTCGCCTGGTTCGAGCGGAGCCCGGACGGCGCCGGTCGGCGCCGGGCGGCCGACTACCCCCGGCTCGCGCTCGCCGCCGCCACCACCCACGACCTGCCCACCGTGGCCGGGTTCCTGTCCGGCGCCGACCTCGCCGACCTCCGCGAGATCGACGTGGTCCACCCGGACCAGGCCGCCGAGGCGGAGGAGGGCCGGCGCGAGGAGGTCGAGACCCTGCTCGGCCTGCTCGAGGCCGAGGGCCTGCTCGAGGCCGAGGGGCTGCTCGACCCCGACGGCTCCCGGGACGTGGCCACCGTGCTCACCGCCCTCTACGCCTTCCTCGCCCGCACCCCGTCGATGCTGGTCGCTGCCACCCTGGAGGACGCCGTCGAGGCACTCGACCGCCCCAACGTTCCCGGCACGACGGCCGAGCGCCCGAACTGGTCGCTGCCCCTGCCGGTGCTGCTGGACGACCTGCCCGCCGACCCCCGGGTCCGGCGCCTGGCGGAGGTGCTCGCCGAAGTCACCAGATGACGAGGTATCGCTGCTCGCAGGGTTGGTCAGTGCATCGGCTCCCTCTGCAGGAGCATCCGCACCCGGCGCGCTCCGACCAGGTTGCCCTTCCGCTCATAGTGGGCGAGGGCGCGCTCGGCCTGCCGCCGAGCCTCCTCCTCCCGGCCGGCCAGCCGGAGCACGTGGGCCTGGTCGGCCAGCACTTCGGCGGTCGAGTCGTCCTGCTCCCAGTCCTCGGTGCGCTCGATCGACTCCGCGGCCAGGCGTTTGGCAGCCTCGAAGTCCCCTCGCCGGGCCAGCAGCAACGCGCGGATGGCACGCCACTTGATCTGCGCATCGCGCTGGCTCTCCAACGCCGACCCCTCGCACTCCCGGGTCAGCGCCATGGCCTCCTCATCGCGACCCTGCATGGCGAGCGCCCGCGCGAGCAGGACGATCACGGACACGAGCTGGCCCGTCCCTCGTAGGTCGGCGACGATCTGGTAGCCGCGCCGCAGAACCCGCTCGGCCTCGGCCGGCTCGTCGGCTAGCAGCTCGACGATCCCGACCGAGAGGTACTCTCCCACCAGGACGAGCAGATCACCGTATGCCTCGGCCTCACTCGCCTCCCGCAACCAGGCGCGCGCCTCCGGGAACCGGCCCTGCATGGCGGCGATGCGGGCGAGGATTCGCAGGGCATCCACCTCCAGGCGCCGGATGCCCCTGCTGCGTGCCCATTCGAGCGCCTGCTTGACGTATCGCGCCACTTCGTCCACGCGCTTGGGCCCCCAGAACAGGATGAAGCAGTGCGAGCTGACCATGCCTGCCTCCAACGGCTCGTCCCCCGCACGCCGGGCGAAGTCGATCGCCCGCCGGGACGCCGTCTCCGCCTGGCTCAGCCCTCCCGCCGTCCAGTGGGCATATGCCTTCGCGCGCCAAGCCTTAGCCAGCCCGAG
>DASYUT010000031.1 GCA_036000965.1 Actinomycetes bacterium | reverse complement strand
GGAGCCCTAGGGCCTGGCGAGGCGGCGGTCATCGCCATCGCTGAGAGCAGGAGTTGGACAGCGGCCATGGACGACGCCCTGGCCAGGGACGTGCTGCTGCGACGCAGCCCGGGGACGGGCGTCCTCACCACCCGGGGGTTGATCCGCCGGGCCGTCGCACAGGACTTGCTCGATAGCGCCGAGGCGCAGCTCATCTACGACGACATGCTGGCCAAGGGGTATCGGGGTCCGCCCCGCCTGTGGGGGTGATCTGCGTTGGACCACGCCGCGCCTTGACATGTGTGGGAGCGCACCTTTCCCACGCATCAAGTGGCCTCCCTGGCCGGGGCAGCAGGCATGCCACCACACCGAGCCGTGGACGCGAACTGGCAGCTCACAGGCCACATCCGACGTTGCGCGCCCTTCAGTACGGGAATCGAACCCGCCAGGGCAGGGCCTCTACCCTCACCGGTATCTCCGACCGGAGAGCCGGTGGTCACTCCGTCGAGCCGTGGGTCGGCTCGACGTCTTGCCCGCCGGTGATGCGAAGCAGGAGCACGGTCGCTCCGAGCAGGAGCACCGTACCGGCCAGGACGCCGATCTCGAGCATCACGTCCCGGAACTGGCTGGTCCCAAGCAGGTTCTCGGCCTCGGCGCTAATCACGATCAGGCGCCGGACCGCCGCCACGATCCCGACGATCAGGAACGGCTCGACAACCACCTTCCGGCGCTCGACGATGACGCGGATCGTACTAATGAGCTCGGTGAAGATGAACACCAGGAGCAGGCCACTCAGCAGCCCGAGCACGTTGCCGACGAACGGCGCCCGACCGAGGTCGCGCACGAAGTCGTACACGACGACGCCGAGCAGGATGGTCCCGCCGACGACGAGTGCGAACGCCACCACCGTGTCGATGAGGAACTCGCCGTAGCCGAGCAGCGCCGCGATCCCGGACCGGTCGCGGCGCTCCTGGTCAGCGCCTCGAGGCCTCATGACCAGGATCGTTCACGAATCATGTGAGCTTGTCCACCTGGGCGGCTACTTCTCGACGAAGACGACGTCGAGCAGGTCGGCCTGGAAGCGGACCGTGTTGTTGGCCTGGACCAGCAGGTCACTCAGGTGCAGCTCGGTCCCGCCGCAGACCAGCACCCGGTCGTTCTCGTCCCGCGACGGGCTGGTCGAGACCCAGAGCAGCCAGTCCGAAAGGTTGCCCTGGAAGCCGCCGTCCACCGCCTTGAGGTAGTCGGTCGCCCGGCGGAACAGCTTCGGCAGGATCAGCTGTCTCTCCGGCCCGATCGAGGCCTGGTCGTCCAAGGTGAACGCGCTGGTCATGTCGTCGGCCCAGACGCCGGCGTCGGCCTCGCGGGCCTCGGTCGCCAGGGCGCGCAGGTACGCGCGGTGGGTGACCGGCGTCGAGGTGTAGACGGTCGGGTAGGCCACCCCCTCCTGCACGAGCAGGGTGTTGAAGGTGTGGTCCAGCATCGTCTGGTCGACCAGGGCCCACTCCCCGTCTGGCGGGAGGTGCTCGTCCTCGGCGACGCTGGTGACCACGTAGGCCACGGGGCGGCCGTTCACCTCGGCGGCCTGACTGAAGACGACCGCGCCGACTGCGTCAGGGGTGGCGGCGGTGACCCTGGTGCCGGTCGGCGGGGCGTACTCGAGGCCGCTGAAGCCGATCCATGCGAGCAGCTGGTCTCTGGCTTCCCGGCCCAGCGCCTGGGCGGCGGTACCGTAGTGCAGCTCGGGCGCGTCGACCCCCTCGAAGCGCAGCTGCACGCTGCCGTCGGCGGAGGGGTGGATGCGGTGGGCATTCTTGAGCTGGGCGTAGTGCTCAGGATGGTCGGCGATGAACCGGACCGCTGGGGGCTGCCAGGACCGCGGTGGTGAGCACCCAGCCGGCGGGGATCGCCGCCCACGCAAAGCAGCCCCGGGTGGGGTGTGCCACCTGTACGGCCCGGGTCGGGTGTGCCACCTGTACGGCCCGGGTCGGGTGTGCTATCTCTGCCGGCCAGGGCAACTGTGACGAGGAGGCCCACGTGGCCAAGAACGGTGCGCGAGCGGCCGGGCCATCCCCGGCCGACCGGGTGGTCGAGGCCGCCGACGCGGCTGGCCTGGCGCTGGTGCGGTTCCTCTACGTCGACCACGGTGGGGTCGTCCGCGGCAAGGCCACCTCCCGCCCGCGCCTGGCCGAGCGGCTGGCAACCGGCATCGGCCTGACCGTGGCCATGCAGGCGATGAGCATGCTCGACGAGCTGCAGCCCGTCGAGGGACTCGGCCCGGTGGGAGAGGTCCGCCTGGTGCCCGACCCGGACACGTTCGTGATCCTGCCCTACGCGCCCGGTGCGGGCGCGATGGTCGCCGACATGGTGGGGCTGGACGGCGAGCCGTGGGCGGCTTGCCCGCGCGCCTTCCTCAAGCAGGCGATCACCGAACTGGCCGGCGAGGGCCTGGCGCTGGTGGCCGCGTTCGAGCCCGAGTTCACCCTCGGGCGGCGCGTCCCCGACCCGGGCGGCGGGCCCGACCGGCTCGTCCCCGTCGACGAGAGCCTGTGCTTCTCCTCCACCGGCTTCGCCGCCGCCCATGACTACGCGGTCGACCTGGTCCGCGCGCTGGAGGCCCAGGCCCTCACCGTGGAGCAGTACTACCCGGAGCTCGGCCACGGCCAGCAGGAGCTGTCGATCCGTCACGCGCCCGCCCTGCGGGCGGCTGACAACCAGGTCTGCTACCGGGAGACGGCCCGTGGCGTGGCCCTGCGCCACGGCCTGTGGGCCAGCTTCGCCCCCAAACCCATCCCCGGTCAGGCCGGCAACGGCGCCCACGTGCACGCCTCGCTGTGGACGCTGGACGGCGACGGCGCAGCGGCCCACAACGCCCTCTACGACCCGGGCGACCCCAACCGGCTGTCCGAGAGCGCCTACCACTGGATCGGCGGCGTCCTCGCCCACCTGCCCGCGCTGGTCGCGCTCACCTGCGGCAGTGTCAACTCCTACCGGCGGCTTGCCCCCCGCTCGTGGGCGAGCGCGTTCAGCTGCTGGGGGCGGGACAACCGCGAGGCCGCCGTGCGCGTCCCCTCGCGCATGTGGGGCTTGGACGAGGCGTCCACGAACCTTGAGCTCAAGTGCTCCGACGCGACCGGCAACCCCTACCTCGCGCTCGGCGCGCTCATCCACGCCGGCTTGGACGGCGTCCGCAACAAGCTCGACCCCGGCCAGCCGACCGACGTCGACCCAGCCACCTTGTCGGACTCGGCCAGGCGCCGCCGCGGGATCGGCCGGCTGCCCGACTCGCTGGGCGCCGCGCTGGACGCGCTGGAGCGCGACGAGCTGCTCATGGAGGCGTTGGGGCCGGTGCGCCGCACCGCCTACCTGGCCGTGAAGCGGTCGGAGGTGGCCAGCTTCGCCGCCCGCGATGCCGCCTTCGAGTGCTTCCACCACTTCACGACGTTCTAGCGGCACGCGCCGTGGCCCCGGTCCACCCGCCGTTCGTCGACCATCACTGCCACAGCCTGGCGCCGGGCTGGACGTCAGCAGCCGCCGAGCCCGGCACCGGAGGCGGGGCCGACCTCCTGCGGCCGGGCGCCGGGCCGGCCTGGCGGCGCTGCTTCACCGAGGCACGCCGCCCCAGGAGCCTGGCCCGCGACGTGCCCGGCCTGCTCGGCTACTGGCACTTCCTGGCCGCGCTGGGGCGCCGCCTGGGGGTCGACCCCACACCCTCCGACGGGCTCGAGGCGCGGGTGGTCGCCGCCCGCGACGCGGCCGCCGCCGCCGACCCGGCCGGGTACCTGCGCGGCCTGTGGGACGACGCCGGCCTGGCCACCCTGCTCGTCGACACCGGGCTCGACGCCGACTCGCTGCCTGCCGTGGACCTCGCCCACCAGGGCGGCCGGCCCGTGCGCGAAGTCGTGCGGGTCGAGTCGGTCGCCGAAGCCGTGCTCGGCGTTGGCGGGCACGGCCCCGCGACGCTCGGCGGCTTCGTGGACGCCGTCGAGGCGCGCCTGCACCAGGCGCTGGACGCCGGCGCGGTCGCGCTCAAGTCGATCGCCGCCTACCGGTTCGGCCTGGCCCTGCCAGAGCACTCGATGGCCCAGCGCCGCCGCGCGTTCCGCGCGCTCGGCGACGACCAGGCGCGGCGCTTCGACGACCCGATCCTCGGGTCCTTCCTGGTCCGCCGGGTGGCCGCCCTGGCCGCCGACCGCGGCGTGCCGCTGCAGTTCCACACCGGCTTCGGGGACGAGGACCTCGACCTGACCGCGGCCGACCCGGCCCTGCTCCGCCCCCTGTTCCGCGATCCCCGCACCGAGGGCTGCCAGGTGGTCCTGCTCCACTGCCATCCCTTCGTGGGCCAGGCCGCCTACCTTGCTGGCACCTACCCGCAGGTCCACCTCGACCTGTCGCTCGCGATCCCACTGGCCGAACCGCTTGCCGAGCAGCTGGTCACCGAGGCCGTCGCCCTGTGTCCGGTGACCAAGCTCCTGGCCGCCTCGGACGGCCATGCCTACCCCGAGATGCACTGGTGGGGCGCGACCGTCTGGCGCCGTGCCCTGGGCCGGGCCCTCGACGTCGAGGTGGCCGCGGGAGCCCTGGACGAGCCCGCGGCGACCGCCGTCGCCCGGGACGTCCTGGCCGGCAACGCCACCCGCCTGTACCGGCTGTGAGCACCGCTCCCCCGGGGGGGTGGCGGGCCGGCGGCCGAATCGAGCTGGCGCCGCTCCGCGGCCCATGCTCCAGGTGGCCGCGCAGCTCTTCCTGTCGACGCTGTGGCATTGCACCTTGCCGGTGGCCACCGTCGCTGCCACGATCTGGGCATGGAGAGGCTGGACGAGCTCGACCTGACCCTGCGGCTCAGCCGCGACGAGGAGGCCAGGCGCTTGGCCGCCGCCCAGGTCCGGCTGCTCAAGCTGCGTCTGACCCTGGGTGGCCTGGTTGGCGACGGCCGCCTTGGGCCACCGGTGTGCGTGGTCTTCGAGGGCTGGGACGCCTCGGGCAAGGGCGGTGCCATCCGGCGGCTGGTCGCCCCGCTGGACCCCAGGCACGTGCGGGTCGCCCAGTTCGCCGCGCCCACGTTCGACGAGAAGCGTCACCACTTCCTGCTCCGGTTCGCGTCCTCGCTGCCTGGATGGGGCGGTATGGCCGTGCTCGACCGCTCCTGGTATGGCCGGGTGCTGGTCGAGCGGGTCGAGGGCTACGCCACTACCGAACAGTGGACCCGCGGCTACGCCGAGATCGTCGACTTCGAGCGCTCGCTGGTGCTCGAGGGCATGATCCTGATCAAGTTCTGGTTGCACATCTCCAGCGACGAGCAGCTCCGCCGCTTCCAGGGGCGCGAGCGCGACCCGCTCAAGTCGTGGAAGCTGACCAAAGAGGATTGGCGCAACCGGGAGCAGCGGGCCGCCTACGAGCAGGCGGTGGAGGACATGCTCGAGCGGACCGACCATCCGCTCGCGCGCTGGCAGCTGGTGGAGGCCGAGTCCAAGCGCTACGCCCGAGTCAAGGTGATCGAGACGGTAGTCACCGAGATCGAGCGGGGAATGCATGCTCGCGGCTTCGAGCCGCCCAGGAAGCGCCAAGAGCCAACTTGAGCGCCCGCGCCGCCGCGAGGACCGAGACCCTTGCCCCCCGAACGCCCGAGCCGCGGCGAGGACCGACGATCCCTGCCCCTGAGCGCCCACGCTGCTCGCGAGGACCGACGACCCTTTGCCCCCAGAGCGCCCGCGCCGCCCGCGAGGACCGACAACCCTGTTCTGGACGTGGTCCGGCGGGCCTCAGACCGTTGGGTAGCGTTGGTAGTCGGGGAAGTTGCCGTACAGGCGCTCGCCAGGCGGCCCTTGGGTGACGGCGTGGACCAGGTGCTCGCCGCCGACGAACGCGCCCTTCCAGGACGAGCCCCGTCCGCCGAACGGCTCGGCCTTGTCGCCCCGGGAGCGGGGGACGTTGATCCCGACCTTGAAGGCGTGGACCTCGGCCGCGAGCTGGCGGGCGAGCTGCTCGTCGTCGCAGGCGACCGAGGCCACCAGGGAGCCGTTGGAGGCGTTCATCTCTGCCAGTAGCTCGGCACGCGAGTCGACCAGCACGATCGTGTCCACCGGACCGAACGGCTCGGCATGGCCGAGGGCGCTGGCCCCGGGTGGCTCCAGCAGGGCAACCGGCGGCAGGTAGGCCGACGTGTCCTGCCCGGGCAGGAACCAGCCGTCGTCCAGTGAGCCCCGGAACAGCGGGACCCCGCCCATCTGCACGGCCAGGTCGACCTCCTGGGTGAGCTCGGCCACCTTGGCTGCATTGATGAGCGGCCCGAAGTCCAGCTCGGGCGGCTCGTCGTCCGGGTCGACCACCGCCAGCGGGTGGCCGAAGGTGAGCGACCGGGCGACCTGGAGGTACATGGCCAGGAACCGGTCGAACAGGGAGCGCTGGACCACGTAGCGCGGGTAGGCGGTGCAGCGCTGCTTGCCGTACTCGAAGCCCTTCTTCAGGTGCCGGGCCAGGCCGTCCCAGCCGCTGAACTCCCAGACGCCCCAGGCGTTCAGGCCCTCCTGCTCGAGCATGTGGCGCTTGTCGGTCTGGACGAGCTGGCTGGCGATCTGGCCGCCGGCGTCCCGGCCGCCCACAAACGCCAGGCAGCCGATGTCGTCGCTGAGCACCAGTGCCGGCGACAGCCGCGACCCCGAACCGCTGAGCAGGGTGACCGGGAGATCGCAGCGGCGCAGGAACGCGGTGGCGAGGGTGAGCGCGCACAACCCGCCGTCGGTCGGCGTCTTGGCGATCACCGCGTTGCCGGCGAGCAGCTGGACCAGCATCGCGTGGACCAGGACGCTCAGCGGGTAGTTCCAGGACGCGATATTGGAGACCGGACCGGCCAGCGGCCCGCGGCCGGCCACCATCGGCTCGATCTCGTCCAGGTACCAGCGCACCCCAGAGGCGGTCCGGTCCACCGAGGTGAGCGCCTGGCGCCAGGGCTTGCCGATCTCCCAGACCAGCAGCAGGGCGAGCAGCTCGCGGTGGGCCTCGAGTTGCTCCACGCACCGGGCGACGCGTGCACGCCGCTCGTCCAGGTCGACCTTGGCCCACCGCCGGTGTTCGGCGGCTGCCGCGGCGACGGCCTCGAAGGCCTGACCGAGCTCGAGCATCGGCGGTCCAGCGATCGGACCACCGTCGACGGGGCTGGTGGCCCCGGCCGGCTTCCCGGCCAGCTGCCACTCACCGCTCCAGAGGTTGCGCACCCGGTCCGGCTCGAATGCTTCGGGCGCAGCCGAGCGGCAGCGCGCGTACACGTCCTCCCAGCGCGCACCCTTCCAGGCATGATGCGGAACTCCCGTGGGCATCAGGAGACCCCCCTTCTCATAGGGCCATGGCAAATGGTGAGCATGTGACGCCGACCTAGACAAGCGATTCGAGTGCTCCTCTGCCAGCTCCCGCGTCGTCGTACTGTAAGGGGGGCGGATCCGGTCGGTCAGTTCGGGGTCAGGTCGTCACGCTCGGAGCCCTCGAGCTCGGCGTCCTCCCGGTAGCCGAGGGCAGTCGCGACGGCCTCGCCCACCACCTCGGTGGCGGGCGTGAACTCGGGGTCGAGCCGGACCAGGTCCCACTCGTTGATCCACGCCCGCACGTACTGGCGCATCCTCGTGGCAGCCAGGCGCTCCAACCCGGCGACATCGGGCGGGTCCCAGCCGAACGCCTCGCCGTGCAACTCCTTCAAGCGTGCGTAGGCGCGATCCAGCTCCGCGGCGTCGGGGGGCGCAAGCAGAAGCATCTCCCGGTCGATGACGCGCATGCCCAGCTCGGCCCGAGCGGCGACCTCGTCGGATTCGTGGGTCTGGCGTGCTCGCAGCTTCGCCGGCACCACGTCACGGTCGTTCTTGCCCGACACCACCGCCGCCTCGAAGTCGTCGGTCATGGCCAGCACGGCGACCAGTGGGAGACCGGGGTCGGTCTCGTCGCCCCGCACCCAGCGAGCCAGCTCCGCGTAGGAGCGGCCCCGCTGCTGCACCGAGTAGCGGCCGATCAGCTCGACCTCGTCGAACAGCACCACCCACCCGGCGTAGCCGGCCGCGGTGAACAGGCGCGCGGCAAAGCGCAACCGCTGTCGCGCGAGGTCGCGCGCGGCAACGGCCGGCAGGGCGAAGCGCGCCTCTCCGGTCTCTCTCAGCCGGCGGCGCAGGTCGGCCACGCGGATCGGGTCGCCGGACCAGAACCGGATGATCGCCTCGGCCAGCTCCCCGTCGTTGGCACCGAGCCGGCCGAACAGCAGCAGCGTCGCTGCGAAACGCTCGTTGAGCTCGCTCTGAGGGGAGTTCACCCAGCGGGACAGCTCGACCCAGGCGGCGCTGTCGGCGTCGAGCGCGACCGCCGCCTCGGCCAGCGCCGAGCCCTGCTCGTACCCCTGGGGCAGCAACGCGCTCTCAACCGCCGCGCGGAACACCTTGACCGGGTCGTGCAGCGGTGTCTCCTTGCTGATCACCACCCTGCTCACCACGAAGTCGGCCTGCAGGGCGAGATGCGTCAGGTGCTCGAGCAGGTGGCTCTTGCCTGAGCCGAACCCGCCTCCCATGAGCAGGCCGCCCGGACGCGGTGCCCCCACCGGACCTTCCCGGACCTGATCCAGCAGCGCGACGAACCGGTCTTCGATGTCGGTCTGGGCCGACCCCAGGGTTGCCACCGCTGCCCGGCTCGGCACGCCCGAACGCAGCGCCTCCACGGCGCGACGCGCCGCGACCTGCCGGTCTTCCCAGGCTTCCGTGGCTGTCAGCGGACCGCTCATCGGATCACCTCCAGCCGGACGTCGAGGCGGACCAGGGCCGCGTACGGATTGGTCCGCCGGCGGTCGCGCACCTCGTCAGCGACGCGGAGCTGCAGCGCACTGTAGGCCGGGAGGCCCCGCACCTCGTCGGTGACCAGCTCAGGCGGCATCACCACGGCCATGAGCACCGACGACAGGCTGTCGGTGGCGTCGATGAGCTGGCGGACCACCTCGTAGGCATCCAGCACGGCCGCCTTGGAGTAGTACACGCCCTCGCGCTGCTCGACCGGCGGCCGCCGGCCGACCGCCAGTCGGGCGAGGTCGAAACCGATCACCAGCCCGGCCGTACCGACGGTCGGGAGCCAGCGCGCGAGGCTCGCCAGCAGCGACCGCGCGTTGTGCCGGCCGATCCGGCCATAGATGAGCGCCGAGCGCAGCGCCGGCAGTGGCACCCGCTCCCCGCGCAGCCAGCCGAGCACGGCGTCGCGCTCGACCACGTCGACGTCACCAGCCCCCAGCTCGGCCTGGCAGAGCCGGAGCATCGCGAGCCGGAACTCGTGAGCAAGGCCGGTGTCGCCGAGCAGCGCCTGCTCGAGCTGGCGGCGCACGCTGCGATACAGCTCCCGAGGGTTCACGTCATAGGCGGCGGCGACGGCAGGGACGGTCAGCCCGCCCGACGGCTCGGGTTGCGCCAGGCCGGGAGCGCCGGGAGCGCCGGGAGCGCCGGGAGCCAGGGCATCCGCGTCGGGAACGGGGAAGGCGGCCGCGTCATAGGCGGCGCGCACGGCGCTCGTGGCGAGGGCGTGCCAGTCGACCTGGCGGGCGACTGCAAAGAAGACCTGGTCGACCAGGTGCACTCGGTCGCTGGCGGCGTCGACCGCGGCGAACAGGTAGCCCTCGGCCCTGGCGGCCGCGGCCAGACCCGCATGGAGCCGCTCGGCAACCTGGTCGCCACCGACGACCGCGACCTTGACCGAGGCGCCACCCCGGCGGATGAAGTCGGCCAGGTACTCCTTGTGGAGGAACTCCAGGTACTCGTCGACGCCGAGGCCCGCACCACCGATCGGCAGCTCGCCTTCGGGCGGCCGTGTCGTCATGTCGCATCAGCCTCCAGCGGTCGGCGACCTCTCGGCCTCCGCTTCCAGCTTCAGGCCTCCCGCCGGGCCGGCCCCGGTGGGCTGAGAAGGGAGCGAGAACGCGATCCCCCAGTAGCGGCGCTGCTGACCGCCTCGCGTGACCGTGGTCAGCACCCCGGCTCCCCTGGTGCCGGTGCTGGCGCTCCAGCGCAGTTGCCGGCTGCTGCGAGAGGTCGTGGTATGGCCGCTCTGGTCCAGGAGGTACAGGTCTCGGGCGAACTCCTGCTTGGTGTACTCCCTGGCCTGCCCGGGAAGCACGGTCAGCACCGCCCAGATGTCGATCAGGCGGACCACGGCGTCGGACTTCTTGCCGTCGCGGGCCACCACCAGCTCGTAGGCGTTGCGCAACGAGTCGAGGAAGGGCTCGGGCCGGAACCGGGGACCCCTGCGTTGCGCGGCCGCCAGGAGGGCGACGACGACCGAGGGGCGCAGCCGCCGCTCGCGCTTGCGGTCGATCTCGAGCGCGGCCTGGTCAGGCAGGATCCGCACCAGAGAGGGATAGCAGAGCAGGCGCTCGTCCTCCTCGAACAGGTCCACGCCAGCGGTCGCGGCTGCGGCCAGCAGTTCCTTGGCGTAGCCGCCCGAAGCGAGGTATGCCTGCTCGTCGAAGTCGTACCCGGCCCGGAGCGACCCGGCCGCCTCGGCGAGCTGCGCGGCGAGCGTCTCCGCCACCTCCAGCGCCCGGCGCAGCTCACGCGTCTGCCCTGCCGCCGCGCCAGCCTTGACCCGCTTCAACTCCCTGGTCAGTGCCACGGCGCTCTGTAGCGTGGCGGCGGCCTGGGCCTCCGTCGCGGACAGCGCCACCTCAAACGTTCCATCCTGCGGCACGCTTACTCCTTGCCTCTGCTGTATCGACATGCCTTCGAGCACCCGCACGACCGGGGACCACGGCCCGGCAGCATACACGGCAGTCACGTCATTGCGGCCCGCCCGAAGAAGGCAACTCTACCCGAGCGCGCTCACCCGGCGTGAAGCACCTCCACCGCGCAGGAGCACCTCCACCGCACAGCGGATCCCGGGCGCCTGCGAGAGCCACCCGTCCCCGGTCACCTTCGGATTCGGAGAGCCACCTGTTCCCCGTCACCTGGGGAGAGCCGCCCCTCCCCCGCCACCTGAGGAGAGCCGCCCGTCCCCCGTCGCTGAAGCCACCACCGAGTGCAGCCAAGTGCTGTTGTAGCAGGCCGTCCTGTTGTGGCAGGCCGTCCTGTCCACGGCACATCCATAGGGGGACATCTCCACATCCATAGGGGGACATCCCATAGGTATCAGGGGCGGGTGGTGTGCGCTCTGGTGCGCGGGACGAGTCCTCGCCCGCGGGCGCCGAGCACCGGAGGAGCAGCAGTGGCCACCTACGAGACCTACCAGGCACGAGCTGATGCGGGGCGGGCCCAGGCGCTTGCCGCGACCACCTCGCCGTTCACCATCGAGGTCCGGTTCCTCGGGGGGCTGAACGCCGCTCAGCAGGCCGCGTTCACTGCGGCTGCCGACCGCTGGACCAGGGTGATCGTCGGTGACCTCCCGAGCGTGCTGGTCGACGGCGAGGTCATCGACGACGTCGTGATCAACGCCCAGGGCGTCGACATCGACGGTCCGGGCAGGATCCTCGGTCAGGCGGGCCCAACCCACATCCGGCCCGCGTCGGCGGGCGCCGCGGCGTTCCTCACCGCCAAGGGGATCATGTCGTTCGACATCGCCGACCTGGCGAAGATGGAGGCCAACGGCACGCTGAACGACGTCATCACCCACGAGATGGGCCACGTACTCGGCATCGGTACCCTGTGGGAGCGCAAGGCCCTGCTCAAGCGGGCCGGCACCTCGAACCCGACCTTCGCCGGGCCCGGTGCCATGGAGGAGTACCGCGTGCTCCGCCACGCCCAGCGCCGCAGGCGGGTGCCGGTCGAGAACACCGGTGGGCCTGGGACCGCCGACGGCCACTGGCGGGAGACGGTGTTTCGCAGCGAGCTGATGTCGGGCTTCATTGCCGCGCCTGGCAACCCGCTGAGCCGGATGACCACGGCGAGCCTCGGCGACCTCGGCTACCAGGTCGACCTCGACGCCGCCGAGCCGTACGCGCTGCCGGACCTCCTCGCGCTCGCCGAGGCGGGCGAGCTGGTGGCCCACGCCGCCCCGACCGACGACGGCGTCGTGCTACCCGTCATCCCGATGGTCCTCCCGCCCGACAGCCTCGAGGTCCGCCCGTCGGGAGGGCGGTGACATGACCGGTGAGGGTCGCCCTCCTGGGGATGAGGGTCGCCCTCCTGGGGATGAGGGTCGCCCTCCAGGCGAGCCCGACACCGACCCGGACGCCGGCATGATGCTGCGACCGGAGGCCTTCGTCCTGGGCGACGACGCGCTGGTCCCGGCGTCCAACCTCGTCCGGCCCGTCCCCAACCGTTTCACCCACAAGCTGGTGGTCGACGAGCCGTACTGGTTCGACCGGCCCGGACATGCCCGCGACCCTGGCGGGGTGCTCCCGGCCGGGACGCCGGTCGTGCTGCTCGTGGAGGGCGCCAGCCGCTGCCGTGTCGTCGACGGCAGCGGCCTCTACGTCGAGGTACGCTGTTCGAGCCTGCGCAAGCTCCCCGACGCTTGACCTCTCACCTGGGCTCCACGACCGGAACATCGCGTGCCTGGACACCGGCGACGGGCCGCTCGCCAGGAGGGGAACTCCGATGAGAAAGCGGGAGGAGAAGGTTGGGCGAAGCCCTCGGCGGGTCACCTGACAGCGGCCGTACCGACGGCCTGCCAGGTCCGGTGCCACCGAGGCGGGCCGAGGACTTTGACGCGCTCTACACCGGCACGCCCCCCTGGGACATCGGCCGGCCCCAGCCGGCGTTCCTGGCGCTGGCCGAAGCGGGTGCCGTCCGGGGCCGGGTCCTGGATGTGGGCTGCGGGACCGGCGAGCACGTGCTCATGGCCGCCGGCCTCGGGCTCGAGGCGACCGGCATCGACGTCGCGGCGGCAGCCATCGACGTCGCCGAGGGCAAGGCCCGGGACCGCGGCCTCGCCGCCCGGTTCCTCGTCTGGAACGCCCTCCAGCTGGCCTCTCTCGACGAGCAGTTCGACACCGTGCTCGACTGCGGGCTGTTCCACGTCCTCGAGGACGACGACCGCCCTCGGTTCGTCGACAACCTCAGGGCGGTGACCCGACCAGGCGGCCGCTACTTCATGCTGTGCTTCAGCGATCGCCAGCCAGGCCACTTCGGCCCCCGTCGGGTGACCCAGGACGAGATCAGGGCCAGTTTCGACCACGGGTGGCAGGTGGATTCAATCGAGGCAGCCAAGATGGACATCACCATCAGTCCCAACGGCGTCCTGGCCTGGCTGGCGGCCATCACCCGGACCTGAGCGGCCAGAGCGTCCAGATGACCGCAGCCCGGCGGCGCGGCGGTTCGGGGTGATGCTGGCGGTCAAGACGGCGGTCGGGGCCGTGGTTTGGGGCCGCGGTTTGGGGCCGCGCCTATCGCTGTCCCTGATCTTCGGCACGCTCGCCGCCGGACCCCTCATGACTCAAGCGGCTGGGACTGGGTACTCCCAGGTCGTGGACTTGCAAGCCCTGGGGCGAATCGTGGCTGGGGTCGGGATCACCCTGGTGGTGGTGGGCGCCGTGTTGTGGCTGGCCGGCCGGCTCGGGCTCGGCCGGCTCCCAGGCGACGTGGTGGTGCGCCGGGGCTCCTTCACGGTCGTGTTCCCGCTCGCCACCAGTCTGCTGCTCAGCCTGGTGGCAACCATCCTGCTGAATCTGTGGCTCCGTAGCCGCTGACGGCCAGTACACCGACCAGCCCAGATGGAAGGACTTCCGGGAGTCCAGCCACCCGGGCTGGGAGTCGGTGAGTCGCTACCGCCCGAGGAGGCGCCCGGCCGCACCGCTGTCGCCGTCGGGACGACGGTGCTGCTGTCGCCGTCGGGACGACGGTGCTGCTGTCGGCCGGGCGCCGGCCGGACCGCGCCCTACAGGGGCTGGACCGCCGTACCAGCCGCGGTGCCGTCGGTCCAGGGCCCGTCAGGCTCTCGTCCTCGCCACATCTCGGGACCTGTCGTCTACCGTGGTGGCCGACTCATGAAGGAACTGTGGAGAACGATGCGGAAGGCAAGCGATGGCGCCGTGCGTTCGGCGGTCAGGGAGGCGCCAGGCTGCACCACTGGTGAAGGGAGGCCGCGGCGCGGTCGGGTCGTGTCGATCGACGCGGTGCGGGGACTGGCCATCGTGGGGATGTTGCTGGTCAACGATGCCGGCATCCCGAGCGCCATGCCCGGCGGGCTGCGGCACGCCGGCTGGTACGGCCTGACAGCAGCCGACCAGGTCTTTCCGCTGTTCCTGTTCAGCGTGGGCGCGTCCATGCCGCTCTCTGAGCGCGCTCAGCGACCGGTGGTGGTGCTGCGGCGGGTGGTCGCGCTGTTCGTCATCGGCAGCCTGCTGGTCTCGGCCAAGCAGCGGCACCTTGGTGTCTCCACCGGCGTGCTGCAGCAGATCGCCGGCGGCTACCTGCTGGCCTGGCTGCTGCTCCGGCTTCCCCGCCGATGGCAGCTGCCGGCCGCGACCGTCCTGCTCGGCGGGCTGTGGGCGGCGTTCACCTTCGTCTCGGCCCCAGGGGTGCGGCCTGGGTCGTGGGCGCCGGGCAGCAATCTGGCCGAGTTCGTCGACCGCGCCGTGATCGGGAGGTTCTCCGAGCATGGGCTGCTGGTGATGGCGGCCAGCGCCGTGAGCGTCTTCGGGGGGGTGCTGGCCGGGCGGCTGCTGCGGCGCGCCTCCGACACTCCGGGTGCCGCCACGAGCAGGCTGCTGGCCTCTGGGCTCGCCGCGGTTGGGCTCGGGCTCCTGCTCGCCACCGCGGTCCCGCTCAGCAAGCCGCTGTGGACACCGTCGTTCGTCGTGCTGACCTCAGGCATCTCGACCCTGCTCGCGGGCGCGGCCCACCGGCTGGTGGACCGGGGCCCGTGCGGTCGCTGGGCCCAGCCCCTGATCGTGCTGGGCAGCAACGCCCTGGTGGTGTACGCGGGCTCCGTGGTGGTGTTCGCCGCCGCGCTCAAGCCGTGGCAGCCTGACCTGGTCCGCGCCCTGCAGGCGGTAGGCGGGGAGGCCTTCGCGGCGGTGGCGTATGCCGTGGCGACCGTGCTCGCCGCGTGGGCCGTGGCCGCGTGGCTGTACCGGCGGCGGATCTTCGTCAGGGTCTGACTGGGTCGGTGTTCGGCTCGGCGTCGGCCAGCGCCGCGGCGGTGACGAACCGGAGGCCCCTGTCCAGGACCCGCTCGACCACGGCCGGAAGGGCCGCGACCTCGACCGACCGGCGCGCCCGCAGCAGCCGCGCTGCCGCGCTCCCGCGGGCGAAGGTTCCCCTGCCGATCCCGTCGTGCAGGGCCACGATGTCGCCCGCTCCTACCGTGCCCGCGAGGTGGTCCGCGACCGCTCGTGGGGTCCCCACCCCGGCCGGGCCGCGCGCCACCGACCACAGCAGGATGTCGCACCCGAGTTCGGCGGCAGCCTCGACGGCCGCCCCGGTCAGCTCGCCGCGCGGCGGGCGGAAGAAGCGCGGCCGAACGCCGGCCGTGTCCCGGATCGCACGGAGCCCGTTCTCTACCTGTTGGCGGGTGGCGGCTGCCGACTGGAAGGCCAGGTCCTGATGGGTCCAGGTGTGGTTGCCGAGCTCGTGGCCGGCGCCTGCCACCGCCCGGAGCAGGTCGTCGTGCCTGACCGCGTTGTAGCCCATGACGTTGAAGGTGGCATGGACGCCGTAGCGGGCGAGCACCTCGAGGATCCGCGGCGTGAACTCCGGGTCGGGGCCGTCGTCGAAGGTGAGTGCGAGCACCGGCTCGCGGGTCGGCACCGACCAGATGATCTGCTGGCGACCGAGCCGCCCGCGCGGGTCGTCGGGGATGGCGCAGGCGGATCGTTCCCGGCCGCCCTGGTCCCGCCGCCGGATGTCGTAGGAGGAACCGGCGAGGGCCAGCCCGGCCGCGCCCAGTGTCGCCCTGGCGAGGATCGTGCGGCGGTCCACGGCAACCTCAGCCAGGCCGCCGGCGTGCAGGATGCCGCCCCGGTTGGAGAACGGCCCGCCGTCGTCCGGCCGGAAGGGGTGGCCGTGGGGCATGCCGCCGCCTCCTCGGGGTCAGGGCCGGGGTCGGGGTCGGGCGGTGCCGCGGGCCCGGCTGGGAACGGCGCTGGCCGCCAGCCGCGCCCGGGTGGGGTCGAGCCGCCACCGCGGCCACCGGACCGACCGCAGCACGAGGGCACCGCCGACCCCGACCGCGGCCGCGACCGGGTGCTCGACGGTGGCCAGGTTGGGGGCCAGGGCCAGGTCGATCGCCAGCCCGGCGGCCAGCACCACGGCGACCGGCAGCGACCGGGTCGAGGTGGCCAGCGCGGCCGTGGCGGCGACCACCACCGCCGAGGTGCCGACGTCCAGGGCGGCGAGGCTCCCGCCGGGCCCCGCCCAGGCCAGCCAGCACAAGTCGGCGAGGACGGTGGGGAGGACGTGACCGAGGGCACCGATGACGAGCAGCCGCCGGCTCCCGATGACCGCCTCCAGCGGACCGAGCACCAGCCAGGTGGCGGCCACCGTCCAGGCCGCCTCGACCGGCCGGCGGACCAGGAAGGCGCTGCCGAGCAGCGGGACCAGGGCGCCGTGGGGCAGGCCGGCGGCGCGCCAGGCGCAGCAGGCGGCCACCGCCCGGTGGCCGCCTGCCTGGTCGCGCCACAGTGCGCTCACGGCCAGGGTGAGCAGCAGGAACGCGACCGAGACAGGTGCGGTCGCCAGCAGGCCGCTCCTGGCTACCCGGGCCCGGAACGGTCGCCGGTAGGCCATGACGCGACCGAGGGCGGCCGTCAACCCGGCCCCCGGTGGTGGCGGTGGTGGCTGCGCCCACCCCGCCCGGCAGGGGCCGCGCCGGGCGGGGTGGGCAGCTCGAGGACGGGCCGCCCGGCCGCGCCGGGCAGGGCGGGCAGCTCGAGGACGGGCAGGCCGGCGAGGGCGGCCGCCATGTACTGCTGGAAGATCAGCGCCGGGAAGGTGCCGCCGTAGACGGGCCCGCCGTTGAACAGGTGGGCCATGGGGACCTGGCTGGTCGGGTTGCCGACCCACACCGACGTGGCCAGCTGCGGGGTGAACCCGGTGAACCAGGCGTCGGCGAAGCTCGTGGTGGTCCCGGTCTTGCCGGCCACCGGCCGGTCGATGGCGGCCCGGAAGCCGGTGCCGCCCGGCGCGACCACGCCGCGCAGGATGCCGGTCGCGGTGGCCGCCACCCGCGGGTCGACCACCTGCTGGCAGGACGGCTGCCCGGCGAGCAGGACCCGACCGGTCGGGCCGGTGACCCTGGTGATCGCGAGCGGCCGGCAGTGGACGCCGCCGTCGGCCAGCGTGCCGTAGGCGGAGGCGAGGTCGAGCGGGCTGACGTTCTCGGTGCCGAGCACCAGCGAGCAGTAGTCGCGCAGTGGTGCGGTGACGCCCATGCGCCTGGCCGCTTCGATCGCTGCCGGCGTGCCGACCTTGACCATCAGCTGGGCGTAGTAGGTGTTGACAGACTCGGCCGTCGCCCGGGCCAGGCCGATGCGGCCGAGTCCACCGGTCTCGGCGTTGTGAACCGTGTACCCCGTCGAGCACTCGGGGGCGGTGACCGTCCTCGGCTGGGCGGTGTCGAAGCTGGTGCTCAACGGGAGCCCCTGTTCCAGGGCGGCGACCAGGTAGAAGACCTTGAACGAGGAGCCGGGCGGGAAGCCGCCGCCGCCCTCGCCAGTGGCCAGGTCGACCTGGGAACGGGCGAAGTCGCGGCCCCCGACCATGGCGACGATCGCGCCGCTGGCCGGTTCGACGCTGACCAGGGCGGCGTCCGGGCCCGCCCCGGCGGGCTGGTCGCGCACGGCGGTCCCGGCGGGCTGGTCGCGCACGGCGGTCCCGGCGAGCTGGTCGCGCACGGCCGCCTCGGCGAGCGCCTGCTCGTGCGGGCGCAGGGTGGTGACGACCCGCAGGCCACCCTCGAACACGGCCCTGGCCCTGGCCGCCGAACCGGCCGGGCCGAGGGTCGCGTCCAGCGCGTGGGAGCCGAGGAGCTGGCGGGTCACATGGTCGACGAAATACGGGTAGCGGACCGTCTCCGCATGGACCTGGGACCGCAGCGGCTGGCGCCTGGCCGCCGCGACCTGGGCCGGGGTGGCGAAGCCGACCGCCGCCATCCGCTGGAGCACCTCGTTGCGCCGCTGCAGCGCAAGCCGGCCCGCGGTTGGCTTGAAGCGCGCCGGGCTGGCGATCGTGCCGGCCAGGGCGGCCGCCTCGGCCAGTGACAGCCGCCCGACCGGCTTGGAGAAGTAGTGCTGGGCCGCGGTCGCGATCCCGTACACGCCGTCGCCGAAGTACACCAGGTTCAGGTAGGCGGCCAGGATCTGGTCCTTGGCCAGCCGCCGCTCGAGCTGGGCGGCGTAGACCGCCTCGACGAGCTTGCGGTGCAGGCTGACCTGGTCGCCGGTGACCATGTTCTTGACGTACTGCTGGGCGATGGTGCTGCCACCCTCCAGGGTCCTGCCACTGCGCAGGTCGGCGGCCAGCGCGCGGGCGATGCCGCGCGGGTCGAGCGCGCCGTGCTGGTAGAAGCGGGCGTCCTCGACGGCCAGGACCGCTTGCCTGACCCGGACCGGAATGGCCGCGAGCGGCACCACCGTCCGGTCCTGGCCGCCGTGGAGCACGGCCAGCACCGAGCCGTCGGCGGCGTAGACCACCGAGTCGGCCGGGGGGCGGGCCAGCAGGCGAGCCAGCGACGGCATGCCGGCGACCTGGCGGTCGGCCGCGGCGCTGAGGGCAGCCATCGAGGCAGCCAGAGGGACCAGGGCGAGGCTGGCCGTCACGGTGATGGCGAGCAGCAGCCCGCCGAGCCGGGCCCAGGAGCGCCCGATCGACCGGGGCGCCCCGTCGAGGTTCCCCGAACCGCCCCACGCCGGGCTCATGCGGTGACCCTCGGGAGCCGGGGCCGGTCGGCCAGCGAGCCGGCCACCGGATGCTGCAGGCGGGCCTGTTCACCGGCCAGCGACACCCGGGGCGGGCGGGCCCGGTCGGCGGCCAGCGACACCCGGGGGCGGGCCCCGGCCAGGTGGGAGCTGGCGAAGGCGAGCGCATAGGGGGCCTCGGCGCGGGCCCCGCGCCAGGTGTGGGTGGCCCCGCGCACCTCGGTGAAGACCGCCTGCTGGCCGCGGGCCTGGAGCATGCGGGCGAGCCGCGCTGCCTCCTGCCGCACGGGGTCTTGGCTGCCGGCGACCAGGTCGACCGCGATCGGGCGGTGGAAGGCCATCGTGGGGATGTAGTCGGCGGGGGCGTTGGCCAGCCACAGGGCGCGGCTGCCGCCGAGCAGGGTGCGGGTCACCGCGCCCGGGTCGCCGTAGGGCATGAGCGACAAGATCACCGAGTAGGTGTCCTGGTGGCGCAGGCCGAGGTTGAGGGCGCCGTAGCCGCCGCTCGAGACCCCGCCGACGGCCCGGCCGGCGCGGTCGGCGATGGTGCGGAAGCGGGTGTCGATGGTGTGGACGAGCGGGCCGACGAGGTAGCTTTCGACCTGGGGGCCGCCGACCTGGTTGAGCATCTCCGAGTCGTGCAGCCAGCCGCCGCTGGCGTCGGGGGCGACCAGCAGCATCGGCTTGACCAGGCCGTCGGCGAGCATCGCGTCCATGGTCCGCTGCACCTGGGCGGCCCGGAACCAGTCCTGCGGGCCGCCCGGGTAGCCGTGCAGCAGGTACACGACCGGGTAGCGGTGGGTCGCGCTGGCCGGGTCGTGGTAGCCCGGGGGCAGGTAGACGTAGGCGCGACTGGGTGGCACGTCCAGGCGCGGGGCGCCGATCTCCAGGCTCAGGACCTGCGAGCCGTGGCCCCGGCCGTTCCAACCGCCGGGGGTGGGAAGGTCGCCCAGCAGCCCGGGCAGGGTGGGGATGTAGCCGACGTAGGTGTTGAGCCCGGCCAGGCCGGTGAGGGCGGCCAGGGTGAGCAGCCAGGCGGCCAGCCCGGCGCGGCGCAGCCAGCGGTGCTGCGGCGGCGGCCCTGCCAGGCGCCGCCGGCGGCGCCACAGGGCGGTGACCACGCTGGCCACCAGCAGCGCCCCGAGCACGCCCGCGACCCAGGGGCTCTCCAGCGGCCCGGCCCGGTCGACCCGGTGGAGCAGGCTGGCCGGGAGGTGAAGCAGGCCGCCGGCCACCCGGTGGAGCTGGTGGCGGGCGGTCACCAGCGGGTGGCGGTGGTGGAGGTGGTGGTCGGGCTGGTGGCCGCCGACCGCCGCCAAGGGCGGGGGCGGCCGCCTCATCGCGATCCTGTTCTGGCCGGGCTCGACGGGCGCAGCCGCCAGGGCGGGCAGAGCAGCCCCTCGGCGCGCAGGACGGCCAGCGCCACCCGTGGCAGTGCCTCGGGTGCTTCCACGGCCAGGTAGCGGGGCTGCCAGCCGGGGCAGAACTTGCGGTTGAACCGGTACAGCGTCTGGATCTGGAACGGCCCCGACAGCCGCCGCAGCAGCCAGCCGGCCACGCGCAGCCGCGCGGGCACGCCCGGGCCGGCCCCGGCGGCCAGCACGGCCCGCAGCACCGAGAAGTTCAGCGACACCCGCCTGATCCCCAGCTCCGGGAGCCGGCGGGCCGCCTCCACGACCAGGAAGTCGTTGAGCCAGGACGGCGCCTGCCGGTCGCGGCGCATCACGTCCAGGCTGGCCCCGTCGGACCCCCAGGGCACCAGATGCAAGAAGCCGCGGAGCCGGCCTGCGGGGTCGCGGGCGGCGACCACCAGGGTGTCGGGGTCACGCGGGTCGAACAGCCGGCCCAGCGCCATCGAGAAGCCCCGCTCGGCCGTGCCGGCCCGCCACCGCCACGCCACCTCGGCCAGGACTGCGACCTGGGCGGGGGCAAGCTCGCCGGAGCGGCACACCAGCGAGGTGAACCCGGCTCGCCGGGCCCGGTTCCAGCTCTGCCGGGCGATCCGCATCCCGCGTCCCTCGAGGGTGAACCGGTCCAGGTCCAGCACCGCCTCGTCGCCCAGGTAGATCGTGGTCAGCCCGGCGTCCCGCCAGGCGGCCGCGGCCGCCGCACCGCAGCCGAGCACCCCCGCGACCCGGCCCTGGATGGCCGCCGCCCCGCAGAACGCGGCGATCGCCCCGGGCCACTGCCCCGGCGGGCCGAGCGGGTCACCGGCGGCCAGCGCCACCGGCCCGACCGTGCCATAGGCGATCAGGGCGTCACCGGCCCGCACCACCGCGCGGTCGTCGCGCAGCGCGAAGTAGGCCAGCGAGTCGCCCGAGGTGGTCACGGCCTCGGCCAGGTCCGGGTCGGTCGTCCGCCCGGCCAGGGCAGGGGCGAGGGCGCGGGCGGCCACGAGCAGCACGCCGACCCAGAAGACGGCCGCCAGCGAGCCTGGGAACAGGCGGCCGAAGCGGCCGGCCAGCTCCACCCCGGCCCCCAGCCCCAGCGCCATCCGCCCGACCTCGACCACCACGCCCCCAAGGCCGAGGTCAGCACGGACGTCGTGGTCGTTGGCGACCAGGCCGAGCATGCCGTAGGCAAGGGTCGCGGCGGCAACCGTCAGTGCCGGGCCGAGCACGGCCCGGTGCTCGCCCAGGGCGGCCCGTGCGGGGAAGCAGCCGGCCTGGCCGGCGAGCAGCCCGGCCAGGAACGCCTCGGTCAGCGCCTCCTCGACGTCGAGGCCCTTGACGACGTGCAGGGCGGCGCTGCCGGCGAGCAGGCCGACCGCCGCCAGCCAGGCGAGCCGATGACGCCGCCGCAACCCGCCAGCGAGCAGCAGCAGGCCGACGCCGGCAGCGGCCACGGCGACCGTGGCCCCCCGTGACACCGCTCCGGGGACGAAGTCGGCGAGCAGCCGCATCCGGTCCCGCTCGGCCGGCAGCAGCGCCGACACCAGGTTCACGAGCCCGGCGAGGACGGCCACGGCGGCCGCCAGCCGGGGGACCCGGTCACGGCGCCAGGGCGGGGGGACGCGAACAGGTCCCTGGCTCGGCCCGGTCGCATCCTGGGCCGGGACCTCGAGGGGCTGGCGGGGAGTGGTGACGGTGGCTGGCATCGCTGGCTCCGGGCTCCCGGACCACGCCACCGGCGCACCCATCCGTCCCTCCGTCGCGTCGAGCCGGCCCGGCAAGCGCCGGCGTTCCCATCCTGATCGCGGGCCTCGACCGGTCCCAGTCCGGCCTGCATCCTCGTGGCCGGGACGCACCGCACGATCGGACCCAGCTTTCGCCATTCCGCATGAGAGGACGATGAGACGGGGCCGGAGGCCACCGCTCTCACGGCGTTCTCATTCCCGGCACGCTTGCATGGTCGGACGATGCTGAGGACGAGGCTGAGGTCAGGGCACTGGAGAAGTCGCCTGACGAGGCGGTCGCGCCATCTCGCCCAGGCCGGGCTGACCGTGCTGCTGGCCGCCGGCCTGCTCGGGGCGGTCGGCCTGCTCGCCAGACAGGGGGTGGTCTGGCTGCTCGCCAGGCAGGAGTATCGGGACCGGGACCAGGCGCGAGCGGCCGGGACGCGCCCGCAGCGCTCCCCGGCCGTGGCCTGGCCGGTGGGGTCGGGCTCGGCCGGCTGGGTGGCGCGAGAGAATCAGCGGCCCGGCACGACCGCCTGGCGGATCACCGACCTGGGTGCCGCCGACGCCGTCGAGGGCTACACCGACCACGTGAGCGCGCAGCGCGGCGACCGCATCAGGCTGTTTGTGTCCACCAGCCGCGCCGCGCTGCTGGTGCAGAACGCCGTGACCACCTGGCAGGCCTACAACCTGTGGGGCGGCTTCGATCTCTACCAGGGCCCAGGCGGGGCGTTCTCCACCCGCTCGCGGGTCGTCTCCTTCGACCGGCCCTACGGCCAGGCCGGGCAGGGTGCCGGCGACTTCCTCGGCAACGAGTACCCGCTGGTGCGCCTGGTCGAGTCCCTTGGCCTGGACGTGACCTACTGGACCGACGTCGACCTGCACGAGCGCCCGGCATGGCTGGGCCGCCACCGGGCGCTGGTCTCGCTCGGCCACGACGAGTACTGGTCCACGGCCATGCGCGGCGGCGCCGAGGTGGCTCGCGACCGGGGCGTCAACCTGGCCTTCCTGGGCGCCAACGCGGTGTTCCGGCATATCCGTCTGGCGCCGTCACCGCTCGGCGCGGATCGCGAGGAGATCAACTACAAGCCCCAGTCCGCCCGGTCCGACCCGGCCTGGCGGACAGACCCCAAGGAGGTCACCACCGACTGGCGCGAGCCCCCGCTCGACGACCCGGAGAGCACGCTGCTCGGGGACCTCTACGAGTGCAACCCGGTCGACGCCGCGGGCGTGGTAGTCGACCCTTCGGCCTGGGTGTTCGCCGGCACCGGGGTGCAGCCAGGCACCCGGCTTCCCGGGCTGATCGGACCCGAGTACGACCGGGTCCAGGCCGGCGCCCCACGCCCTGCCGGCGTCGAGCTGCTGCTCCACTCGCCGCTGCGGTGCCGGGGCCACGCGAGCCTCGCCGATGTGACCTACTACACCGCCCAGAGCGGGGCTGGGGTCTTCGACACCGGGACGAGCTCCTGGGTGTGCCAGCTGGACGCCGCCTGCGCCGACCACCGCAACGCCCCGGCCACCGCCCGCGTGGTCCGCCAGGCCACCGTCAACCTGCTGCGCGCCTTCGCCGAGGGGCGGGCTGGCCGAGGGTGGCCCGCCCGTCCCAACCTGTCCCGGTTCCACATCGCGCCAAGCGGGCTGTAGCAAGGAGGCCACATGCACCTACCCGCATCCCGGCGTCTCGGCTGCCTCGTGGTGGCCGCGCTGGTCACGTCCTTGAGCCTGGCCGGCTGCAGCCGCGGGGGCCCGGCGCCGGCCGCTACCGCTCCAGCGGCGCGCGGTTCGCCCACCACGACCGTGGCCAGGGCGCGGCCGACCGTCTTCCCGCTCACCGGGTTGCCCGCCTCCAGCGCCACTACCACCGGCCGGCCTGCCCTCTCGATCAAGGTCGAGAACACCCCGGCGGCCCGGCCGCAGGCCGGCCTGGATGCCGCCGACATTGTGACCGAGGAGCTGGTGGAGGGCGGCATCACGCGCTTCCTGGCGACCTTCCAATCGCGCGACGCGCCGCTGGTCGGGCCGGTGCGGTCGGCCCGGCCGGTCGACGCGGCCCTGCTCCGGGAGCTCGGCGGCGGGCTGTTCGGCTACGCGGGCGCCGCCGAGGGAGAGATCGCGCCCGTCCGTGCCTACTCGACAGCGACCCTCGTCGGCGTCGAGCAGGCGCCGCAGGCGTACTGGCGCGTGCCGAGCCGGCCGGCGCCCCACAACCTCTACACCTCGACCACTCGCCTGTACCAGGCTGGTGAGCGGCTGGGTGGCAACCGCCCACCGCCCTCACCGCTGTTCCAGTTCTCCGAGCTGGTGCCGTCGGAGGTCCCCGCCGCGCGCGGCATCGTGGTGCCGTTCTCGCCGGTCCCCGACTACGTGGTCACCTGGCGATGGGATGCCGCGGCGCGCGGCTATGACCGCTATCAGGGAGGGCGGCCTGCCATGCAGGCGGACGGCGGCGGGATCAGGGCCACCGACGTCGTCGTGCTCTCGGTCAAGGTCGGCACCATCCCGGGCCTGGTCGACTCCCTCGGCAACCCCGACCCGAACGTGCTCGTGGTCGGGCGGGGTGCCTGCTGGGTGCTGCGCGACGGCCGCGTGCTGCGTGGGACCTGGCAGCGCTCCTCGGTCGGGCAGGCGATGCGGCTCGTCGGGAGCGGCGGCCGAACTATCCCGCTCCACCCGGGCCGAACCTGGATCGAGCTACAGCCGGTGGGCTTCACTCCCCGGCTGCTGTGACCTGGCCCGGTGGCGCCGCGGCAGTGGCGCTGGGGCTGGGCGGTGGCGCTGGGCTGGGCGCTGGCGCTGGCGCGCGGGCGCTAGGGCGACCGCCGGGTCAGCAGGCGGGCGGCCAACCCGGTCTCCGCCAGCCTGGACTGGAAGAAGTGGTGGCGCCGGAGGACCGCTGGCTCAGCGGGAGGTCCGGCGCTGGCCGGGCTCGCCGGCGAGCGGGATCGGGGGATACGTGACCGGCTGGGCTGCCGGCAACTCGACCACGAACGAGCTGCCGCCGGCCGGGCGACGCTCGGCCCAGATGCGGCCGCCGTGCGCCTGGACCAGCTCGCGGCAGATCGCCAGGCCCAGGCCGGCGCCGCCCTCGGCTCGGGACCTGGCCGCGTCCACGCGGTAGAAGCGGTCGAAGACCAACGACAGCTCCTCGGCCGGGATCCCAGGGCCGGTGTCGTCGACGGTGAGGCGGACCCGGTGGTCGTGGCGCTGGAGCCCGACCGTGACCAAGCCATCGGCCGGGGTGTACTTCACCGCGTTGTCGAGCAGGTTGGCGAGGACCTCGCCCAGGCGCTGGCGGTCGCCGACCACCTCCGCTGGCTGGCCGCGCAGCGCAAGGCGGATGCCCTTCGCCTCGGCCAGGGGCTGCATCCGGACGACCGCCGCCGCCACCACCTCCTCGAGCTGCACCGGGACGCAGAGCAGGGCCAGCCGCCCCTCGTCGCTGCGGACCAGGACGAGCAGGTTGTCGACCACCCGGGCCATGTGCTCGACCTCCTCCTCGACGCTGGCCAGGATCTCCCGGGCGGCCGCGGGCATGTCCGGCTCGCGCAGTCCCACCTCCACCTCCGCGCGCATCACCGCAAGCGGGGTGCGCAGCTCGTGGGAGGCGTCGGCGACGAGCCGGTGCTGCTGCGCCACCCCGCCCTGGATGCGGACGAGCATGCCGTTGAGGGTCGTGGCGAGCCGCGCCAGCTCGTCCCGGGCGCGCGGCACGGCCACCCGCTCGTGCAGGCGGTCGCCGCCGATCGCGGCCGCCTGCTCGGTGATGCTCGCCACCGGTCGGAGCGCCTTCTGGGCCAGCAGCAGGCCACCGAGCGCGGCCAGGGCGAGCAGCGCCGGCCCGGCCACCAGCAGCAGGAGCTCCAGGCGGTCGATGGAGCGGTCCACGCCGGCCAGCGAGGCCGCGGCCACGACCGCCTCGCCGGGGCGGCCCCGGAGCGGCTCGCCCAGGACCCGCACGCGCTCGCGCCCGTCGTCGGTGCGGACGCTGGCCCGCACCCGGTGCCCGGCGGCGAGCCGCTGCCGCAGGTCTGGCGGGAGCAGCGGACGGGCCGCCTCCGTGCCCCCGAACGCATCCAGCACGGTGCCGTCCGGGCCGAGCACCTGGGCCGCGAACCCGCCGCCCGCCGTGCTGCGCAGCGCCGCGCTGCCGGCTGGGAGCTCGACCGGGGCGCCCGCCTTGAGGCCCAGCTGCAGCTCGGCCAGGACCACGTCGAGCGACTGGTCCACGCCGGCGACCAGGTCGGTCCGCAGCCGCAGCAGCAGGAAGCCGGCGAGCGCGGCCACGATGGCGGCCAGCACCGCCGTGTACCAGACGGTCAGCCGCCAGCGGATGGGCAGCCTCACACCGACTCCAGGGCATACCCGACGCCTCGGACGGTCCTGAGCAGTGGCCGCCCGAACGGCTGCTCGAGCTTGCGGCGCAGGTAGCCGACGTAGACGTCGACGACGTTGGACAGCCCTTCGTAGTTGAAGTCCCAGACGTGCTCGAGGACCTGGGTGCGGGTGACCACCTCCCCGGGATGGCGCATGAAGAACTCGAGCAGGGCGAACTCGCGGGCCGACAGCTCCACCGGCCGCCCGTCCCGCGACACGGTGTGGGCGGCCGGGTCCAACCGCAGTCCACCGACGGTCAGCACGGCCGGCCGCTCGCCCGCGCCGCGGCGCACCAGCGCCCGCAGCCGCGCCAGCAGCTCCCGGAGCGCAAACGGCTTGACCAGGTAGTCGTCGGCGCCGACGTCGAGCCCGGTGACCCGGTCGGCGACGCCGTCGCGGGCGGTCAGCATCAGCACCGGTGCCCAGCGCCCCTGGACGCGCATGCGGCGGCACACCTCGAAGCCGTCCAGCCCGGGCAGCATGACGTCCAGCACGACCGCGTCGTAGTCGACCTCGGTGGCCAGGTGCAGGCCGTCGTCCCCGGTGGCGGCCACGTCGACCGCGTAGCCCTCCTGCTGGAGGCCACGCTGGACCGCCCTGGCCAGCTTGGTCTGGTCCTCGACCAGGAGTACCCGCACCATTCCCTCCTCGAGCCCCCCGCGCTCTACGATGATGCCACTCGGATGAGAGGACGATGAGGCGCTGCCCGGCCACACCGGTCCTCACGCTGCCTTCACACTCGTCCTCACGCTGCTTCCACACCCGTCCTCACGCTGCCTTCATGCCCGTCCTTACGCTGCCTTCATGCCGCGGGTGGTCTCCTGTTCCGGGGCGAAGATTCGGGACGCCGTGGAGGAGGATGTGTTGACCGAGGAACGGGCCGCCCAGCTCGTCGAACGGCTGCGGGCGCGCAACGTGCTGGCGCACGTGGCACGCTCCGGCGTCTACCAGTTCGGGATCCGGGTGGTCATTCCCGGCGGCCGCGAAGCGGTCTGGGACAACGACGGAGCCGCCGCCCTGGAAGCACAGGTGCTGCAGGACGGCGTCCTGGTCGGGTACGTGCCCACCGTCGCTGGCTCGGAGGAGTTCGACGACGACGCGGTCGTCGACTACATCGCACGCACCAACTACGACACCCTCACTTGACCTCCTCCCCGCCCTGAAGGGCGGGGATTCCCGGCCGGTGGCCGCTCATGCGGCACCGACCAGGGCGGTTCCTGCTTCAACCCCGACCGCCCGGCTCGCGCCGGGTCTGACATCGGGTCCACAGGCAGCAACGGCCAGCCCGGCCGCCAGGACGTTCTTCGCCGCGTTCAGGTCGCGGTCGTGGGTGGCCCCGCACGCCGGGCAGGTCCAGGTGCGTACCTTGAGCCCCGCCCGGCCGCTCGGCCCGCCACGGTGGCCGCACGCCGAGCAGGTCTGCGACGACGGGTAGAAGCGGTCCACTCTCACCAGCTCCCGCCCGTAGCGCTCAGCCTTGTAGGCCAGCATCGCCGTGAACTGGCCCCACCCGGCGTCGGCGAGGCTCTTGGCGAGGTTGGACCGGCCGAGGCCTGCGATGTTCAGCGTCTCCACGCAGACCGCTTGGTTGTCGCGGACGAGGCGCGTGGAGAGCTGGTGGTGGAAGTCCCGTCGGGCGTCGGCGACCTTCGCGTGCTGGCGGGCCAGCCTCCGGCGGGCCTTCTCGGCGTTCTTGCTCCCCTTCTGCTTGCGACTCAGGTTGCGCTGGGAGCGGCGCAAGGCCTTCTCCCGCTGCCGCAGCCAGCGGGGGTTGGCGACCTGCTCGCCGTTCGAGAAGGCAGCGAACGAGGACAGGCCAAGGTCGACCCCGACGGCACCCTCGACCGGCGGGAGGGGCTGGCGGGCAACCTCGACGACGAACGAGGCGTGGTAGCGACCCGCGCCGTCGAGGGTGACGGTGACCGAAGATGGCTCGGCGGGCAGCGGGCGGGACCAGCGGACCTTGAGGTCGCCGACCTTCGGCAGCCGCAGCCGACCGCTTGGCAGGACCCGGAACCGGCTGTTGCGGGTGAACCGGACCGCCTGGTCGTGGTGCTTGGCCTTGAAGCGGGGCTTGCGGGCCTTGAGCGTGGCCTGCTCGCCCCTGGCCCTGGCCGCCTTGTACTCCTTCACCGCCCGGAAGTAGTTGCGGTAGGCGCGGTGCAGGTCGTTGACCGACTGCACCAGCACGACACTCGACACCTCCGCCAGCCAGGCACGCTCGGGGGTCTGCTTGGCGAGGGTGACGACCCGGTGCTGCACCTCACCATCCGAGGGGTAGGGCAGTCCCGCCTTGTAGGCGTCCTCCCGCAGCCGCAGGCCGTCGTTGTAGACCACCCGGGCGCAGCCGAACGCGCGGGCAAGGGCCTGCCGCTGCGCCGCGTCGGGGTCCAGGCGGTACCGATACCTCGTCTGCATGCCGGCCAGTATCCTTGCTTGATGCGACACGACAACGACATCCGCCCTGGTCGGCACCGCGTGGTCGCGCTGCATGCCCACGTGGTGGTTGGGACCAAGGACCGGCATCGGTGTGCACCGCCGCGCCCGTGGCCCGCGTGGCGGCGGTCATGCGGGCGTGCTGCCGCGCCTTCGGCGGCGAGCGGGCCGCGTGCACCGGCGCGGCCGACCACGTCCACTTCCCCCCCGCTGTCGCGCTGTCCCGGCTGGTCAACTCCCTCAAGGGCGGCTCCTCCCGGCGGCTGCGCCAGGAGTCCCCGGACCTGGCCCGCCACTCCTGACGGGCACGGCGACGGTGGTCGGGGTCGCAGGTCGCCGGCGCGGTCGGCGGTGCCCCGCAGCGCGTCCTGCGGGCCTCCATCGGGCAGCAGCACCGACCGCACGACGCGCTTCACCCCCGGCCTGAAGGCCGCAGCCCCCCGCGGAAGATCGGTAGCGCTTGGCGGCCTGCTGCCGGGACAACGGCGCCAGCGTGCTCGGGGTCGCCCCTGGCTGGCGCCGGGCAGCGAGGATGGGGCTGGGGGGTGTCAGCTGGGCTGCGTGCAGGGTCGGCGAGTGCGTCAGGACCGCACGGCGGGTCACGCCCAGCGCGGGCACCGTGGTGTCAACACAGATCAGGCCGCTGACGCTTACCCTCCAGCTCCAGGAGCTCGCCGACCAGCAGTAGGCGCCGCGGCCGACGTGGGACGCCCGGCCGGCTACGCCGAGGGCGTGCGCGACCAGGTCCTGGTGGGCAGCGCAACTGGCGGCTCCGCGACGGCTGATGCCCCAAACGAGCCGGCAGCACTGCCCTACCTGGTGAGGCGCAGCAGCGGCACCTCTGGCGACCGCAGCAGCCGCGCCGTGGGCCAGGCGGGCGCCTCAACCGGCGCCTCGAGGCGTCACCGCGGATCCAACGGCGGGTGCAGCGGCAGCATCACGGCGAACCTGCTGCCGACCCCGAGCTCGCTCTCGGCCTCGATGCGCCCGCCGTGCGCCTCGGCCAGCTCCTTGCAGATCGCGAGGCCGAGGCCGCTGCCGCCCCCGGTGCGGGAGCGGCCCATGTCGGCGCGGAAGAAGCGATCGAAGACCCGGGGCAGCGCCGTGCGCGCGATGCCTAGCCCGCTGTCCCGCACCGACAGCCCGGCCTCGTCGCTGGTCTGCCAGACGCGTACCTGGATCGTGCCTCCGGGCCCGGTGTACGTGATCGCGTTGTCGAGCAGGTTCGTCACCACCTGCACGATGCGTGCGCGGTCGGCGACCACCTCGGGCCCCTCACCCTCCAGCGTGAGTGCGATCCGCTTGGCCTCGGCGATTGGCCGCAGCTTGGCGACGACCGCCGCGGCGACCTCGCCGAGGTCGACCGGCTCCCGCAACAGCTCCAGCCGGCCTTCGTCGGCGCGGGCGAGCGTGAGCAGACCCTCGACGATGCCGCTCATGCGGTCCACCTCCTCGATGCTGCTCTCCAGCACCTCGGCGCTGCCGTTGGAGCGATGGGCGTCGCGCAGGCCGACCTCCAGCTCAGCGCGCAGGATGGCCAGCGGGGTCCGCAGCTCATGGGAGGCGTCGGCGAGGAAGCGGCGCTGCTCGGTGACGCCGCGCTCGATGCGGTCGAGCATGGTGTTGAGCGTCTCGGCCAGTAGCGCGAGCTCGTCGTGGGCCGGTGGCACGCTGACCCGCTCGTGCAGGTCGTCGGTCCCGATCGCCCCAGCCTGGCGGGTCATGCTGGCGACTGGCCACAGGGCCTTGCCCGTGAGCAGCCAGCCGCCGCCGCCAGCCAGCGCCAACGCCGCCGGGACCGCGATGAGGAGCAGCAGCCGCAGCCGGTCCACCGACTCCTGCACCCCCGCCAGCGAGGACGCGACGACCAGGATCTCGCGGCCGCCCCCGCCGTCGAACGCCGTGGCCAGGACGCGGAAGCACTCGTGCTCCGGACCCAGCCAGCCGGACGCTCGCCCTCACCTGGTGGCCAGGCCGCACACCCTCCAGACGGTCCGGCCCGAGCAGCGGCCGCAGCGCGAGCGTGTCGCCCATGCTGGCGCGCACCCGGCCGTCGGGCGACAGCAGCTGGGCGGCCGACTCCCGCCGCGGAAGGCCGGCAAGGGCGGCCCTGCCCGCCGGCCCGAACCCGCCGTCTCCGAGCTCGTGGAGCGAGAGGAGGATCTCGGCGGCCCTGGCATCCAGCGAGCCGTCGAGCCCGGCGGCCAGGTCGGCGTGCAGGCGCAGCAGCAGGAAGCCGCTGAGCGCGACCAGGGTCAGACCTAGCAGCGCCAGGTACCAGGCGGTGAGCCGGACGCGGACCGGCAGGCGCGCGAGCCGCGCCGCGCCCGGCAGCCTCATGCCGGTTCCAGCGCGTAGCCGACCCCCCGCACGGTGCGGATGAGGGTCCGGCCGCACGGCTGCTCCAGCTTGCGGCGCAGGTAGCCGACGTAGACGTCGACGACGTTGGACAAGTCCTCGTAGTTGTCGTCCCAGACGTGCTCGAGGATGGCCGTGCGGGTGACGACCTCGCCGGCGTGGCGCATGAGGAACTCCAGCAGGGTGAACTCGCGCGCCGACAGCTCGACCGGCCTGCCCGCCCTGGTCACGGTGTGGGCCGC